>CAZFBC010000005.1:0-32126 GCA_964517245.1 uncultured Eubacteriales bacterium
GCCCGAACGTCCGCACGGGGGCGATGGCCAGGAAGGTCGTCCGCGAGGCGGCCGAAACCGGCGGGTTCATCGTCCACACCATCGTCAGGGATTCGGTCCGCGAGGCGATCCTCAAGGCCTGCCGGGTGGGCAACATCGAGGCGATCGACCTGATGGGGCCCCTCCTGGCGCGCCTGACGGAGGCCCTGGCGACGTCGCCCTCGGAGAAGCCCGGGCTGTTCAGCCGCCTGAACAGGACCTATTTCCGGCGCATCGAGACCATGGAGTTCGCCTTCCGCCACGACGACGGGCAGCGCGTCGAGGACCTGCGGCGGGCGGAGATCGTGCTGCTCGGCGTGTCCCGGACGTTCAAGACGCCCCTCAGCATCTATCTCGCGTTCAAGGGCTGGTTCGTGGCCAACGTCCCCATCACCCTGGACCACGAGCCGCCGGCCGTCCTGGCGAAGATCGCCCCGGCGAAGGTCTTCGGCCTCGACACCAACGCCCGGCAGCTGGCCGAGCTGCGACGGGCCCGCCACGACTACCTCCGGGGCGCGGCCGGTCCCTACGCGGACCAGGAGTACGTCAGGATCGAGCTGATGAACGCCAGGAAGTTCTACAGGCGGCACCCGCGCTGGGCCGTCGTCAACGTCACCAACAAGCCCATCGAGGAGATCGCCACGGAGATCCTGGCCATCCGGGGCAAGGGCGTGGAGCCGGACCGGGAGGATCTCTTCTAGCGTCCCTTCAGCTCGACGGTCTCCCCCGGCCCGAGATCGATCTCGAGCCTTCCGTCTTCGGCCCGCAAACGGCCCTCGAAGGAGGGCGCGACCTTCGGGGCGCGGCCGGCGAACGGGTCCTCGAGCCGGAGCCGGCCGCCCTTCTCGGCCGTCACTTTGACCTCGAGGACCCGGCCCCCTTCCCTCTTCGCCGAGACGAGGAAGGCCCCGACGGCGCGCAGGGAGTCGAAGGAGACGTCCGCCCAGGAAGCCGGGACGGCCGGGAAGACGCGGACGACGCCCGCGTGGCTCTGGAGGAGCATCTCCTGGACGCCCGCGGCGAAGGCGAAGTTGCCCTCCAGCGTGAACGGCCTGTAGGTGAGCTTCGACTTGCCGCTCTTCGTCTGGTCGCCGTTGGCGTGGAAGCCGTTCGGCAGGCAGAAGCAGTCGGCGAAGGTCCGCAGCGCGGCCGCCGCCCGCTCGCCGTCCATGGCCCGGGCGGCCATGTTCCCCAGCCAGCTGTAGGAATAGCCGCACCACCAGTCCGGGCCCAGGCGCTCGAGCTCGGCCAGGGCGCCGCGGATCGTCCTCCTGGCCTCCTCTCCCCCGCTCCAGTCGACGAGGCCCAGGGGGTGGATGGCCATGAGATGCGAGAAATGCCGGTGGGACTCCTCGAGCGGGCGGCCCGGCGCGACCAGGAGCCGCCCGTCCTCTTCGGCCAGGGCGAGCTCCGGCCATTCGCCGAGGATGGCCCGCCAGCGGGCGGCGTCCTCGGCCAACCCCAGCTCGTCGGCCAGCCCGGCCGCGGCGCCGTAGAGCCAGCGGACGAGGGCCAGGTCGAAGTTGGTCGTCTCCCCGAACCAGGCGTCGACGCGATTGTCGTTGATCTCGGGGCTCGAGCTGAGCGGCAGCTTCCTTCGGCCGTCCGGGCCGCGGACGGCGAGGGCGTCGAGGAACACGGCCACGGCCTCGAGATAAGGATAGGCCCGCTCTTCGAGGAAGGCGCGGTCCCCGCTGTAGGCCCAGTGGAGCCAGAAGTGTTGGGCCAGCCAGGCCGAGACCGTCGGCCCGAGCGAGTACTGGATCCAGCCGCCCATCGGGGCGCCGTCGAGCGCCGCCACGCCGGGGACGTTGAGGCCGTCGACGCCGAAATAGAGCCTCGTGTAGTCCTCGCACCTCGGCTTGATGGCCCACAGCCAGTCGAGGAAGGCCAGTCCCTCCTCCAGGCGGTTGCCGCTGTAGCTGGGCCAGTAGCTGAGCTGGGTGTTGAGGTCGTTGTGGAAGTCGCCTTTCCACGGCGGCAGGCTGCCGTCATCGGCCGTCCAGACGGCCTGGAGCGTGATCGGCGGCGCGCCGCGCCGCGAGGCCGCCCCGAACTTGTAGGTCTCGAGGTACCACTGTTTCTCGAGCACGGGGTCGGGGAGGCGGACCGTCGACCGGCCCCAGAAGGACTTCCACCAGGCCTTGTGGGTCTCGAGGTCGCGGGCCAGGGTCCGCTTGAGCGCGGCGGCGGCCGCGTGCGGAGCGGGTTCGCTCCCCCGGGCCCAGCTCTCCGTCCCTCCTTCGCTTTCGGGATAGAGGGAGCTGATGCTCCAGACCCCCGTGAGCGCTCCGCCCGCGGGCCGGTCCCAGGCCGCGGCGACGTCGTAGCTCATCCCGCCCCAGCCTTCCTGATGGTAACGGACCGAGGTCCCGTCCCCGCCCAGCTCCGGCGCGGGATAGCCCAAACTGGCCAGGGACTTCCCGGTCAGGGAGTTCCTTTCGGCGTCCGAGCCGGGCACCGGCGCGGCGTAGGCAGGTGGGACGATCTTCGGCGCGGCGTCGGCCGGCAGGCCCTCGAACCGGAACCAGCCCGCGGGTTCCGTGGCGTGGACGAAGGCCGTCAGCCGGGCCCCGTTCTTCCATCGCACCAGGCACACGGCGTCGGCCAGGGAGAGGCGCACGGACTCGACCTCGCCCAGCGCCGAGACGTCGATCTCGAGGGCCGCGGCCGGGATCTTGGTCGGGGCCGGGTCGCGGTCGTAGGGCGCGTCGCCCATCCTGTGGACGGGCTCGTAATCGTTTTTCAGGACCTGGGCCCGGACCCAGGCGAACCGGAACTCGGGCCCCGCGAACTCGGCCACGGGCCGGAGGTCCCAGAGGTCGGCCCGGTCGAGCGACATCCGCAGCGACCCCTCCTTCTTCCAGACGAGGGCCCCGATCGCGCCGTTGCCGAGCGGGATGCCTTCGTCCCACGTCGCGGCGAGCTCCGGGAAGACCAGGTCGTGGCGCGGGGCCGGGAGGAGCCCCTGGTCGCCGGCCGGCCCGCACGCGGCTCCCGCGAGCAGCCCGGCCGCGAGCAGGAGGCCCGTCCAGGCCGGTCCCGCTTTCTTCACCATTCCGGACGAGCGATAACCCGTCATGACGACCTCCTTGTCCGTTCCCGGATCACCCGGCCAGCCCGGCCACGAAACCCGACGCCCAGGCCCAGGCGAGGTTGTATCCGCCCCGCCCCCCTTGGACGTCGAGGACCTCGCCGGCCAGGTAAAGGCCCTTGCGGAGCTTCGACTCGAGCGTCCGCGGCCTGACCTCCCGGGCGTCCACGCCCCCGGAGGTGAACTCGGCCTCGTTCCAGCCGCGCGTCCCGGTCACGGCGAACTCCCGCGCCTTGAGGGCGGCGGCCACCGCCCGGGCCGCCCTCTCCCCGTCGGCCGGGCCTCCGGAGGAAGCGACCGCTTCGCGGACCAGGTCGGGCACGACCAGGCCGAACTTCTCGGGCAGGATCCCCGCCGCGATGTCCTTGGCCGGCCAGCCCGCGGCCAGCCGCCCCGCAAGCTCGGCGGCCAGGTCGTCGCCGGACATGAAGGGGACGAGGTCGGCGACGATCACGGCGTCCCTCTTCCCCTCCCGGTTCAGGCCGACCGAGACGCTCTCGCTGACGTCGAGGACCGCCGTCCCCGACAGCCCGTAAGCCGTGAAGAGGAGCTCGCCCTCGACGGTCCCGCCCGGGCGGCCGCCGACCCGGCTCGAGACCCTGGCCCGGAGCTTCTGCCCCTGGAGAAAATGGCACCACCGGTCCTTGACGACGAGCGGGACGGCGCTCGGCACCGGGGCAACGATGCGGTGCCCGAAGGCCGCGGCCAGGCCGTAACAGGAGCCGTTCGACCCGAGGGCCGGATAGGACCTGCCTCCCCCGGCCAGGACGACGGCCCGGGCCCCGACCTTGCGTCCGCCCGCGGCCGCCAGGGAGAAGCCCGACGGGGCGGGATCGATACGGGCGGCCTCGAAGCCCGTCTCGATGAGGACCCCTCTGCGGCCGGCTTCGAGCTCGAGGACCTTGAGGACGGACGCGGCCTGGTTGGTCGCCGGATAGACGCGGCCGCCGTCGTCGGTCTGGAGACGCAGGCCGAGCCCCTCGAAGAAGCCGCGGATCCCGGGCGGTCCGAAGCGGTCGAGGACGGAGGCGACGAGGCCCGGGTCCGTCGAGGTGAAGTCCGAGGCCGAGAGCCTGTCGTTGAGGAGATTGCAGCGGCCCCCGCCCGTCGCCAGGAGCTTCTTCCCGGCCCTGGGCAGGCGCTCGAGGACGACGGTCGAGGCCCCGCGCCGCGCCCCGCTTATCGCCGCGACGAGCCCGGCCGCCCCCGCGCCGACGACGGCGAAATCGTACGTTTCGAGCATGGGGGTAGCATAGCCGATTGCGGCCGGCCCCGTAAAGGGCCGGGGGAGCGTCCGTCCCGGCCGGGCTCAGGCGCCGAGGATCTGGCAGGCCCGCTCGATGTTGGAGACGTCCATGACGACCGAGACGCCGTTGCCCTTGCGGGACAGCGTGCCGTAGCAGTACTCGATGTTGATGCCCTCGTCCCCGAGCTTGGTCGTCAGGTCGGCCAGCGCGCCGGGCCTGTTCTCGAGGTCGATCTTGAGGACATCGCGGAGCTCCGTCGTGTAGTTGAGCTTGCTCAGGAGCTTGACGGCCTTGTTGAGCTGCTGGACGACGATCTTGGCCGTGTCGTGGAAGACGCCGATGGCCTCCACGTTGATCTCGTTCTCAGCCAGGAAGCTGCAGAGGTCCCCCAGCTGGGACGGCTTGTTCTCCAGGATGACGTAGATCTCGGTGATCCGTTCGACCATGACCGACCTCCTCTAAGGTCAAGATTTCCGCGGCCCCTTGTCTCTCCTCTTAATACATAGCACGAAGGGCGGGTCTAATCAAATATCTTGCCGGGATTCATGATGCCGTTGGGGTCGAACACGCGCTTGATGCCGCGCATGAGGGCGATCTGCCGTTCGTCGAGGGCGAGAGGGAGGTAGGGCTTCTTGACCAGGCCGATGCCGTGCTCGCCGGAGATGACCCCGCCGCGCTCCTTGGCGTCCCTGAAGAGCTCCTCCCGGACCCGGTCGGCCTTGTCCCGCCAATCGCCTTCCGGGACGGGGACCATCCTCCCGTCCTCGTAGCGGGCCTTCATGATGTGGGTGTGGACGTTGCCGTCGGCGGCGTGCCCGAAGGTCGGGAGCCACATCCCGGTGGCGGCCGCCAGCTCACGGACCCGGCGGACGTGGCCGGCCACCTCGGCCCGCGGCACGGCGATGTCGAGGATCTCCACCGTCCCGGCCTTGATGGCGTCGTAGATCTTCGAGCGGATGGCCAGGACCTCGTCCTGCTTGGCGGGCGTGTCGGCGATGAAGACGTCGATGGCGCCCTTCTCGACCGAGACCTCGGCGACGGCCTGCGACAGGCGGTCGATCTCGTCCTCGGACGCGGCGTCGAGGACGACCAGGAGGTGGGTCTTCCCGAGCTTGGTCGGCCACTTCTTGCCGAGGTGCTCCTCGGTCAGGACGATGGGCTCGATCTCGAGGAACTCGACGGCCAGGGGCACGACGCCCCGCTTCATGAGCAGCGGGACCGTCTCCAGGGCCGGCTCGAGCTCCTCGAAGGGCACGACGAGGGAGCGCATGATCCCGGGCCGGGCCTTGAGGTGGAGGACGACCTCGGTGACGACGCCGAGCGTCCCCTCGGAGCCGACGACGAGGTGCATGAGGTTGTAGCCCGTGCTCGATTTCTCGAGCTTGCCGCCGAGCCGGAGGACCTCGCCCGCCGGGGTGACGAGCTCGAGGCCCCGGACGTAGCTGCGTATGGTGCCGTACTTGACGGCCCGGCTGCCGCCGGCGTTGGTCGCCACGAGGCCGCCCATCATGGCGCTCTCGTCGCCGGGATGGGGCGGGAAATAGAGCCCGCCCTCCTCGACCGCCCGGGTGAAGTCGGACAGGCGGACGCCCGCCTCGGTCACGGCCATCTGGTTGTCGGCGTCGATCTCGAGGACGCGGTCCATCCGTTCGAGCGACAGGACGATCCCGCCCAGGACCGGGACGCAGCCGCCGCAGAGGCCGGTGGCCCCGCCGCGCGGGGTGACGGGAACGCGGGCCTCGTTCGCGATCCGAAGGACCGCGGCGACCTCGGCGGTCGTCCCCGGCCGGACGACGAGGTCGGGCTGCCGGGCGATCTCCCTGAGCGAGAACTCGTCGTGGCCGTAGTCGACGGTCCTCTCCGGGTCGCTGAAGGCGTTCCCGGCGCCGACGACGGCCTCGATCGCGGCCCGGATGGCGGGAGATATCTTCGAGGTCATGGCGGATGTCCTTTCCCTTCAATCGACGCGCGCGAGCTGGACGGGCAGGCCGATCATGACCTGGGGGCGGCCCTTGTAGAGCTCGACGAGCCCGGTCGCCTCGAGCGTCCGCCCTTCGAGATCGAGCGGCCCGGGCAGGGCGTGGTACACGCTGAGCGGGATGACCGCGTCGAACACGGCCCCGTCGGCTTCGAGGATGCGGAAGCCGCCGCGCTTGAACGACCGCCGGCAGCGGAACCGGAAGGTCGAGACCTCGCCGACGCGCCGCCCGGCCTCCCCGGCGGTCAACACGGCATAGGGCCCCTCTTTCCAGAGCCCCCGGCCGGCCCGGCGCGCCTCCGCCTCGGCCGCCCTGAGGTCCTTGCGCCAGGCCTCGTCGAAGGGGAACCTGAGATAGGCGTGCGCGTAGCCCTCCCGCACCAGGGTCACGTTGAACAGGTCCCCGTCCGCGGTCCGGATGTAGGCCAGGAGCCGCTTGTAATCGTCCCTCGTCTCCGGGCCGGGCAGGAGCTCGACCCGGGCCCGGAAGAGCCGCGAATACGCGAACCGCTTGGCCAGGAAGGCCATCAGGCGGACCGCCTCGCGCTCGTCGTCGAGCTCGGGGCTGTCGACCCCGATGAGCCTGACCTTCTCGGTCTTCCCGCCGGGGAGCAGGACCTTGACGGTGTCGCCGTCGTAAACGGCGGTCACGGTTCCCCGCAGCGCTTCCCCGCCGGTCCCGGCCGGGACCGGCCGCGGCGCGGAGCGGACCGCGAGAACGGCGAGAGCCGCGGCGAGAAGCGGGACGGCGCGGCGGACCCTCACCCCGCGACCAGCTCCTTCGCCGCCCGGACGATGTGGGAAGCGCTGATGCCGTACCTCTCCAGGAGCTCGTCGGGCTTCCCCGACCTCGGGAGCTCGCGGATGCACAGGTGGACGAGGCGGGCCCGGCCGGCCAGGGCCTGGGCCACGGCTTCGCCCAGCCCGCCGGCGGCGTAGTGGTCCTCGACGACGACGGCGCGGCCGCCCGTCTCGGCGACCTCGCGGAGGATGGTCGCCCTGTCCAGGGGTTCCACCGAATAGGCGTCGACGACCCGGGCGCCGAGGCCCTCCTTCTTCAGCGCCTCAGAGGCCTTGAGGGCCTCGTGGAGCGTGATGCCGGCCGCGACGACCGTGACGGCGTCCCCCGCCCCCTTCCGCAGGACCTTGGAGCCGCCGATCGGGAAGCTCTCCCCGGCCGGGTAGATGATCGGCGTGGCCGGACGCGACGTCCGGATGTAGCACAGGCCCCGGTGCGCGGCGACGGCCGCGACGCAGGCCTCCGAGGCCACGGCGTCGCCCGGGTAGAGCACGACGCAGCCGGGGATGGGACGGAACATGGCCAGGTCCTCGAGGCCCATCTGGGACGGGCCGTCCTCGCCGATGCTGACGCCCACGTGGGAGCCGCAGAGCTTGATGTTGGAGAAGGAGTAGGCGGCCATCCGGACCTGGTCGTGGGCCCGGGTCAGGAAGGCGGCGAAGGTGGCCATGAAGGGGATGTAGCCCTTGGCGGCCAGGCCCATGCCCACGCCGACCATGTTCTGCTCGGCGATGTAGGCCTGGAAGGCGCGCTCGGGGAACGCTTCGAAGAACTTGTCGGCGTAGGTCGAGTTCTTGACGTCGCCGTCGACGGCCACGACGGCCGGGTCGACCCGGGCCAGGCCGAGGAGGGCGTTGCCGTAGGCCAGTCGCGTGGCCGTTTTCTCCGTGTAGGCCGTCCGGGGGAAATCCCGGGCCGCGGCGCGCCTCTTCCTGCGGAAAGGCTTGGGCTTGCGGATGAAGCGCCTGGCGTCGACCATGGGAAGACAGCCGAGCTCCTCGAGCGCCCGGGCCAGCTCGTCGGCCTTGAGGGGCTTGCCGTGCCAGCCGTTCCTGTCCTCGATGAAGCTGACGCCTTTGCCCTTGAGGGTCTTGGCCAGCAGGACCGTCGGTTTGCCCTTCTTCCCGGCCTGCCGGAGCGCGGCGAGGATCTTGTCGATCTTGTGGCCGTCGACGACGACCGCGTCCCAGCCGAAGGCGCTGAACTTGCGCTTCAGCGCGCCCAGGTCGTGCTGGTGCATGGTCGGGTCGGACTGGCCGAGCCGGTTGACGTCGACGACGGCGACGAGGTTGCGGAGCTTCCAGTTGGCCGCGGCGGCGGCGGCCTCCCAGACCTGCCCCTCGGCGCACTCGCCGTCGCCGAGGAGGACGAAGGTGCGGGCCGGGGACTTGTCGAGGCGCTGGGCCAGGGCCATGCCCGCGCCGACGGACAGGCCTTGGCCCAGGGAGCCGGTCGCGGCCTTGACCCACTTCATCCGGGGCGTCGGGTGGCCCTCGAGGTCGCTGGTGATCTTCCGCAGGTCGAGGAGGCTCGCGGGCGGGATGACGCCGGCCTCGGCGTAGGCGGCCCAGAGAAGCGGGGCCGCGTGCCCCTTGGACAGGACGAGCTCGTCGCCGGCCGGGTCGTCCGGGTCCCCGGGATTCCAGCGCATCTCGCGGAAGAAGAGGCAGGCGGCGACGTCGGCCGCCGAGAGACAGGTCGTCGGGTGCCCGGACCCGGCCGCGGTCGTCATGCGCAGCGAGTGGATGCGGAGGCGGGTCGCGATCTTGCGAAGGTGCTCGGTTCTGGCCATGGGGTGACGCTCCTCAGTGATCTCGGGCCTCGCCGGGCGAGGAGGGCATGATAGCACGAACCCCGCGGCGAGAAAAGCCGGCCGGGCGTCGGCTAGAGGATGGGCCAGGACTTGGGCAGGAAGACCCGCTCGTAGAGGGCCATGGCGTAGCGGTCGGTCATGCCGGCGATGAAGTCCCCGGCCCGCACGACGGCGGGGTCGCCGGCGGGATAGGGCTTGACGTAGTCCTCGGGTCTCTCCATGACGTAGGCGAAGAGGTCGCCGATGATCTTCTCGGTCTTGCGCAGCTCGTCGCGGGCCGCGGAGTTGAAATAGACGTTCTGGTAGAGGAACTCCCGGAGCTCGACCACGGCCTTCATGATCCGGTCGCTCATGGCGATCCGCGCCAGGCCGGCCGCCAGGCTGGCCTCGACGACGTCCATGACCATGCGGTCGATGCGCGTCGCGTGCCACTTGCCCAGGACCCTGATCAGGCCGGCCGGGATGTCCCCCTCGCCGATGATGCCGGCCCTGAGGGCGTCGTCGACGTCGTGGTTGACGTAGGCGATGACGTCGGAGACGCGGACGATCTGGCCCTCGAGGGTCGAAGGCATGTCCTCGACGTCCTCGTCGAAGATCTCGCCCCGGCCCTTGGAGTGCTTCTGGATTCCGTCGCGGACCTCGAAGGTCAGGTTGAGCCCCTTGCCCTCGTACTCGAGCTTCTCGACGACGCGCAGGCTCTGGTCGGCGTGGTGGAAGCCGTGCGGCAGGAGCTTGCGGAGCGTCTGCTCGCCGGCGTGGCCGAAGGGGGTGTGGCCGAGGTCGTGGCCGAGGGCGATGGCCTCGGTCAGGTCCTCGTTGAGGCGGAGAGCCCGGGCGATCGTCCGGGCGATCTGGGAGACTTCGAGACAGTGGGTCAGCCGCGTCCGGTAGTGGTCGCCGAAGGGCGACAGGAAGACCTGGGTCTTGTGCTTGAGCCGGCGGAACGACTTCGAGTGGATGATGCGGTCGCGGTCGCGCTGGAAGTCCGTCCGGATCTGGTGCTGGGCCTCGGGGCGGACCCGGCCCCGCGTGCCCGAGCTGAGGCAGGCCCTGGGCGAGAGGGTCTTCTGCTCGGTCCTTTCCAGCTCTTCGCGGATGGTCATGGAGGTCCTCCCCGGTCGCGTCGATTATAGCAAAAAGCGCCGCGCGGCCGCCAGCGGCCCCGCGTTGTGATACAATTCCGGCGAATCCCATGTCGCTCATAACCGCCAACGTCAGGGCCATCCTGGCCGCCCTCCCGCCCGGGGTCGAGCTCGTCGCCGCCGCGAAGACGCGGACGGCCGCGGAGGTCCTCGAGGCCGTCGAGGCCGGGGTCGGGATCGTCGGCGAGAACTACGTCCAGGAGGCGGCGGCGGTCTTCCCCGCGGTCGGGCGGCGGGCCCGCTGGCACTTCATCGGGCACCTCCAGACGAACAAGGCCCGGAAGGCGGTCGGGATCTTCGACCTCGTCGAGACGGTGGATTCGCCCGCCCTCGGCCGCGAGCTCGACAAGCGCGCCGCCGCGGCCGGTCGGACGATGGACGTCCTGGTCGAGGTCAACAGCGGCCGCGAGCCCGCCAAGGCCGGCGTCAGGCCGGAGGAGGCCGAGGCGCTCGTCCGCTCGCTCGCGGCCCTGCCCCGCCTCCGCGTCCTCGGCCTCATGACCATGGGCCCGTTCGAGGGCGATCCCGAGGGATCCCGGCCCTCCTTTCGCGAGACGCGCCGGATCTGGGAGGCGCTGAAGCGCGCGGCCGTCCCCGGCGTCGAGATGCGCCACCTGTCCATGGGCATGAGCCATTCCTGGAGGGTGGCCGTCGAAGAAGGGGCGACGCTCGTCCGCATCGGCACGGCCATCTTCGGCCCCCGGGCCTGAGTCCGGCGGGCCTAGAGGCCGAGGGCGCCGATGTACGATTCGAGCTTCCCGAGGTGCGAGCGGGTCTCGCCCTCGATCCGGTCCCGGACCGCCCGGAACTCCGCGTCGTCGCACGCGACGATGTCGAAATACTTCCGCTCGATGAGCGTCCTCTCGAGGTCCCTGGCGATGAACAGGGCGGCCGTCCGGAAGAGGCCGCCTTTCCGCAGCCGGCCGATCTGGTCCTCGACGCCCTTCCGGTAGGTGGCCAGGGCGGCCGGGTTGGACTTGGCCTGCTCCACCCGGCCCCCGCACCTCCCGACCGTGTCCTTCAGCTCGGACAGCGCCGCGGCGTGTCCCTCCTCCTCCCGCACGAGATCTTCCCACAGCGCCCGGTCCTCCGGGAAGGCCCCGGCGAAGCCCCGGTAGAGCTCGGCGACGAGGAGCTCGAGCCCTCTCATCGAGTCCAGGACCTCGACGGCCCTCGCGGCCTCGTCCGTCATGCCTCCTCCCCTTCCCCGTCGGCCCCGGCCTTTCCGCCTTCGACATCGATCGCCGCGATGTCGGCCTCGCCGAGGGCGATCTCGTGCTCGATGCCCTTCTGGCGCCGCATCTCCTCGATCTCGTAGAGGGGCTTCTCGAGCTTGTTGCGACGGGTCGTGACCATTCTCTGGAACTCGGCCTTTGCCTCGTCGAGCTTCTTGCCCGCCTTGTCCATGGTGTCCCCGAACTTCTCCCACTCCTTGTAAAAACGGCCGAGGTGGCGCAGCATCTCGCCCGCCGTCTGCTCCATGCTGAAGTTGTCCATGGCCTGGCGGATGACGGCCAGGATGGCGAAGAGGGTGAACGGCGAGCAGAGGATGACCTTGGCCCGCAGCGCGTCGTCGAGGAGGCCGGGGTCGCTCTGGTTGATGAAGGCGTAGACCTGCTCGTTGGGGATGAAGACGATGACGTAGTCGAGCGTCTCGCCCTCGGGGTCGATGTAGTCGCGCCCGGTGACCTCCCTGATGCGCGTCCGGACGTCCCTCAGGAATTGGGTCTTGTGGGCCTCCCGGGCCATGTCGCTGTCGGCCTCGAGATAGCGGAGGTAGCCGTTGAGGGGGAACTTGACGTCCATGTTGACCTTCCGGCCCCGCGGGAGCTGGAAGGTGAAGTCGGGCCGGGAGGCGGCCCCCTCGAGGGCCTTCTGCTTGAGGTAGTTGACGCCCTCGACGAAGCCGGCCAGCCGGAGGACGTCCTCGGCCATCCGCTCCCCCCACTGGCCGCGGGCCTTGGTGCTGACCAGAGCTTCCCGAAGGTGGTCGGCCGTCTCCTGGAGCCGCGTCGTCCGCTCGGCGGCCCGCCTCAGCTCGGCGTCGAGCTCGCCGTACTGGCGGGCCCGGTCCCGCTCGAAGCCGGCCACGAGGTCCTGCATCTTCTGGATGTCGGCCTTCATCGTGGCCAGGTTCTGGTCGATGAGCTGCTTCTTGCCCTCGAGGTCCTTCTCGCCGAGCTGGACCTTGCCGTCCAGTTGTTCCTTGGCCAGCTTGACGAGCTCGCCCGTGTTGGCCTTGAGGGCCTCGTGCGAGAGCGCGCCCATGGCGTCTTTGAACCGGTCGAGCAGGACCTGGTGGTCCCTGATCTTGTCCCTTTCGGCCGCGCCGACGAGCTCCTCGGCGAGGTCGCGCGAGGCCCTGGCGCTCAGCCGGCCAATGACGAACACGGCGATGGCCCCGAACAGGGCCCCGACGATGAATGCTCCGAGCTCGCTGCTCATGTGATCCTCCGCGGCCCGGACCGTCGCGCGGCCGGGCGGCCTAAAGGTCCTCCCCGTCTTCCCCGGCCGGGCCGTCGCCTCCGGCCTCTTCCATGGCCCTGTCGACCTCTTCGTCGAAGTCCTCGCCGGCCTCCTCCCCCATCTCCCGGCCCATCTTCTTCATCCAGCGGGCGACGCTCTTCGGGTCGCTCTCGTCGAGCCCGGCGAGCGAGGACGGGTCGGCCAGGCTGTCGAGCCGGCTCTCCTCCGACCGCTTCACCGCGACGCGGGAGACCAGCTTGGCCATGTTCCGGCCGCCGCAGCGGCGGCAGACCGGGTCGACCGGGGCGCCCACGGCGAGCGTGACGACCGTCGTCTTCTCGCGGCAGTCGGCGCAGCGGTACTCGTAGATGGGCATCTAGACCAGGGCCCCCTCGTCCCAGCCGAGCCTGACGAGGTCGATCCTCGCCGGGTCGCTCACGCCCAGGTGGTGCCGGGTGTCGGCCAGCTGGATGTGGTGCGCCGTCATCTGCAGGGGCCGGTCGTCGCCGAAGTGCTCCCGCCGCTTGGCCTGGATGATGCGCAGCCCGGTCACGTCGGCGGCGACGGGGTCGCGGCTGACGACAAGGCCCTTGTATTCCCAGGTGTAGTCCTTGGCGTAGTGGTGCGGGCCGACGCCGTGGAAGAGCGGGGTGAACATGACCAGGACGTTGAGCCGGGTCTTGCCCTCGACCGCCGGCAGGTGCCAGATCGCGCCCAGGTCGGCGCACGTGTCGCCGTGCCAGGCCGAGGGCTGGGGCGTGAACATGATGTAGTTCTTGATCAGGCTGCCGACGCCCGACCAGTGGTGGCTCCGCATGGGCCGGGCGTTGACGAGGGCCGTGGCCCTGGTGAAGACGGGGTTGCGGAGGACGCCCCGGTCGTCGATCGCGACCCTGTCCTCGGCGACGCCGGCGTCCATGACCCGCCGCTTGAGGGCCTGTTCGACCTCGGCCGTGGTCGGGATGTAGCGCCAGGCGTTGGTCTTGATGCCGACGACGTCGTCGGCCCGGATGAGGGACTTCCAGGCCTTGACGACGTCCGTCTCCCCGAGAAGGGCCCGGACCGCGTCGTCGAGCATCCGCTGGACGACCTCGGCGGGCGGCGCGCCTCCCGGCCCGAGCGGGGCCGGGTCGCGGACGAGCACGACCCGGGCCCGTTCCGGCCCGGGGGGGGTCGTCCCCCGGAGACCGGGGACGAAGGCCCCCGCGATCGGCGCCGCCGAGGCGACCTTGAGGAAATCCCTGCGGGTGATCGGTCTTCCGGTGTTCATGAGGCTCCTCCTTTAGTCGGACGACCGCGCCTCCGGGCCGCCCCGGCGGTCGCGGACGAGGGCCGAGACGGCTTCCAGGCGGGCCTCGGCCTCCTTCTCCGTCGCCGCGTCGAAGACGACGGCGAGGTGACGGCCGTCGACCCGGAAGGCCGTCCAGCGGCCGTTCTCCGTTTCCACGGCCGTCCGGCCCGCCGCCTCGGGCATGTAGGCCCCGGCGAACGAGGCGGCCGCGCCGGCCGCCGCCGCTTCGCCGGGATAGGCGACGACGAGAAGGCGGCTCCGCCCGTCCGCGCCGCCGTATTCGGCCAGCGCGGCGTCGGTCCCCGCGTCGAGCCGCAGGACGTTCGCGGCGGCGACGAAGAAGTGGTAGTTGAGCACGGCGTGGGAGTGGAAGAAGCGCGCCCGCCGCGGGCCCGCGCCGTCGGCGGGCAGGAGCCGCAGGAGGTCCGGCGGCTTCCCCTCGCCCGGGATGGCCGCGGCGATCGCCCGCCCGAGCTGGAGGACGAGGCCCCGGGTCTCGGCCGTCTCCTCCTCGGCATAGACGGACAGGAAATAGCGGTCCTTCCAGAAGGACAGGAGCCCGGCTTTGTACCGCGAGCCCTGGCCGATCCCGGCGTCCTCGCCGTCGAGGTCGTGGGTGAAGACGCCGAAGGCGTCCCCGGACGAGCCCATGTCGAAGGCGTCGACGACGATGTCGGGCCGGCCGTCCTTGTGGAAGCGGCGGGCCACGAGGATTTCCATGTTGTAGGACCGGTACACCTCGCCCGCGCCGTCGATGTAGTCGAAGACCGTCGCGGCGTCGAAGACCTGGTCGGCCTCGGAGAGCCAGGGGCCGGCCGTCACGGGGATGTACGAGGCCAGGCGGCGGGCGGCGGGGACCTCGGGGGCGGTCATGCGGGCGGGACCTCCTATGCAGGCCAGGACGGCGGCGCAGGCGATGACGATCTTCATCCGTCCCGATTGTAGCACGCTCCCCCGGGGCAGACAAGGAAACGAAGCGGCGGGCGACGGCGTTTGCAAAATACGGGATTTCCGTGAATAATAGTGCGGAAGGAGAGTCGCATGCCCGATCGCCGCCAAGCCGCCGTCCTCGTCCTGGCCCTCGCCGCCCTCCTCGGGTCCTGCTCGACGGCCGACGACGCCGGCGAGGTCACGCCGGTCGACATCCCCGCGGCCTCGACGGCCTACGTCGTCCTGGCCTGGAACGACCTCGGCATGCACGACCTCAACGCGACCTACGGCCAGGACGTCTACGCCCCCCCCTACAACACCCTCCAGGCCCAGGTCGTCAAGAGGGGCGACCCGCCCGAGATCGTGACGGACGGGGTCACCGTGGAGTACCGCATCGTCGACAACACCTATTCCTACGGCAAGGCGACGCTCGATCCGGTCCGCAGCTACTCCGGGTTCTGGGACGCCTCTTTCGACCTGTTCGGCGTCGCCCTGGCCCCGGACACCGGCCTCAATTTCGTCGACCCGGGCGTCCACAACGGCCTGGCCGGGGCCATGCTCGCCAAGGGCGGCTATTTCGAGGCCACCGGCGTCCCGGTCGTCCCCGTCGACGACGCCGGGACCTGGGACCCCTACCAGGTCGCCGAGATCGTCGTCCGCGACGCGGCGACGGGAGAGGAGCTGGCCCGGACCCGGACGACCGTCCCGGTGTCCGACGAGATCAACTGCGCCAAGTGCCACGGCCAGGTGATCGACGACGTGGAGGTCGGGTCCGTCCTGGCCGAGCACGACGAGAAGGAGGCGACGACGTTCGTCGCCGACGGCCTGCCCGTCCTCTGCGCCGACTGTCACGGCAGCCCCGCCCTCGGACAGACCGGGCCGGGGACGTCGGAGCTGTACCTCTCCTACGCCATCCACGCCTTCCACTACACGACCGAGGCGACCTGCTACGACTGCCATCCCGGAGCGACGACGCTCTTCCACCGCAGCTCGGCCCACTCGGACGCCGACGGCAACTGCAGCAACTGCCACGGCGCGATCTCCGAGGTCGCTTCGACGATCTACAACGGCCGGGTGCCCTGGGAGACCGAGCCCAAGTGCTCGGACTGCCACACCTTCGTCGCCGAGGTCGACACGGGGACGACCCTCTACGGCAACGCCCTCGGGCACGGCGGCCTCTCCTGCGTCGCCTGCCACGGCAGCCCCCACGCCCAGATCCCCTCGGACAACGAGAAGGACCACTACCAGGCCGTGCAGGTCCAGGCCAAGGCCCTGTCGATCGGCAGCTGCCGGGTCTGCCACGCCACCTCCAAGGGGGGAGGGTTGATCGGGATCGTGGACGCCCACGGCGGCACCCGGCAGACGTCGTGCAACGTCTGCCACACGGCGGGGATCACGACGACCAACCCCTACGAATTCCCCCACCGGTTCCAGCAGAGAAGGCGCTGACCGCTCCTCCCCGGGCCTAAGCGTCCCGGCCGGGCCGGGACATGCGTTCGATGTAAACCCTCATGAAGCGGAGGGCCTCGTCGGCCCGACGGAAGACGGGGACCCCGGCCCGCTCGAGATGGGCGGCCAGCGGGTCGTAGAGGCCGCCCGCGTCGATGTTGACGACCATCGGCTTGTCCGTCGACCGGAACAGCTCGATCGTCCGCGCGGCGAATCCCCCCGGGGCGGCCAGGTCCTCCCCGTGCCCCTCCCCGGCCGGCAGCGTCCGCATGGCCTTGGTCAGCGGCACGCACGAGACGACGGCGCAATCGACCCCCGGATCCTCCACGATGGCCCGGGCGCAGTCCGCGAACGCGGCGTCGTCCGCGACGGGCGTCATGTCCAGCGGGTTGTGAACGTCGAGCAGCCGGTCGATGCCGAGCGGACGCAGAGCCTCGAGGATGCGCTCCCGCGTCGCCGCCGCGAAGGGGGCCAGGTCCAGGCCCGAGCCGTTCTTGAGGTTGTCGGCCATCATGACGCACTCGAAGCCGGCGTTGCTGATGAGCCCCACCCGGCGGCCGCGGACCTCGCGGCCCCGGAGCCAGGCCAGGCCCTTCATGAAGCTCTCGAACTCGAACAGGTCGGAGGCCACGATGGCCCCGGCCTGCCCGCAGAGGGCCCGGAAGACGCCGTAGTCCCCGGCCACGGACGCGGTGTGGCTCGACGTCGCCGACCGCCCTTCGGGGCTTCGGCCGGCCTTGTAGACGAGGACCGTGCGGCCGGTCGCCGTGATGTCTCGGACGGCCCGGGCGAAGGCCAGCCCGTCCCCGGGCCTGAATCCCTCCATGTAGACGCAGAAGATCCGGACCTCGGGATCGTCCTTGAGGTGAGCGAGGTAGTCGGAGGCCGTGAGATCGACCTGGTTGCCCAGGGAGACGGAGTAGACGGGCTCGATCGACGGCAGCTTGCTCATCCGGCAGATCATGAAGGCGCCGCTCTGGCTGATCAGGGCCAGGGCCGAGCCGGGGCCCTTGGGCCGGGGCAGCTTGTACTCCGGGATGAACACGGTGTCGTAGCGGCCGGGCTTGGAGGCGACCCCCAGGCAGTTGCCTCCGTTGACGACCGGGGTTATGCCGCCGGCGGCGCGGCCGGCGGCCAGGAGGCCGCGGATGCCCTCCTCGATCGAGGCCCCGCCCTCCTTCTCGCCCATGCCGGCGGCGATGAGGATGACCGACCGCGCCTTCCCGAAGGCGACGAGGTCCCTCATGACGTCGAGGCACTGGTCGGCGGCCAGGGTCAGGACGAAGAGATCGACCGGACCCGGCATGGCCTCGACCGTGGGCACGCAGCGGCAGCCCTCGATCGTCGCGAGCCCGGGCTTGACCACGACGACGCGGGCGGGGTCGAAGCCGCCGCCGAGGATGTTGTTGAGGATGACGTGGCCGATGTTCATCTTCTCCGAGACGCCGATGATGCCGATCGACCGGGGCCTGAGCAGATGGGCCACGGCCCCCGCCGGCCGGGCCGCGGAGACGGCCTTGTCGCGGGAGAAGCGGCACACGCCGTCGAGCGGCACGAGGCGGCCGCGGCGGACGACGAAGGGGTTGACCTCGACCTCTTCGAGGACGAACGGCGTGTCCGGGCTGAACGGCGAGAAGGCGGCGGCCAGGTCGCGGAAGCGGAGCAGCGTCCGGACCAGGACGCCCGGCGGGACGAGGGCCTTGCGGCCCCGGAACTCCGCCGCCAGCTTGCCGAAGAAGGCCAGCGGCTCGAGCAGGCCCGGCGCCGCGGCCTCGTCGAGCAGGTGGGCCGAGGCGATGGCCGCGGCCCTCCCTTCGCCGAGGCGCTCGCTCATGTACTCGACGTCGAGCCCCCCGCCGCCCATGGTCAGGACGGGGCCGAAGTCCTTGGAGTTCCTGGCCCCGAGCAGGATCTCCGAGCCGAAGCCGATGTCGTCGAAGGCGACCTTTTCGACGACGAGGAAGCCGCGGACCGACGCCCTCACGGCCTTCCTCTCCGGGCCGCGGGAGCGGGCGACGACGCGCTCGAGCATGGCCGCAAAGGTCCGGTTGACGGCCCGGGATTCGGCTTTGGCGACGGCCACCCCGCCGACATCCGACTTGTGGACGACGAGCGGGGACACGATCTTGACGACGACCTCCCGCGCCCCCAGGGACTCGAGCTCCCTGCGGGTGACGGCCCGTCCGGCGGGGACGAAGACGCGGCGCGGCGCCGGCAGGCCCGCCTCCTCGAGCATCTCGTAGACCTCGGGCTCGAGGAGGAAGCTCCGGCCGTCACTCTCCGCGGCTTCGAGGAGACGGATGGTCCTGGCCCAGGCGGTCTTCATGAGCCCAGGGCCGCCTTCCGGCCGAGCTCGAAGGCCTTGAGGTTGGCCTCGAGGACGGTCGCCCCCCGGTTGCGGAAGAGCGCCTCGATCGTCTTCAGGAGGCTCTCCTCCTTGAGGATGAGGAACGAGGCCGCCGCCCCGAGGAGGACGACGTTCTGGGCCTTGACCGTGCCGGCCTCCCGGGCCAGCTTCTCCGAGTCGACGACGACGCTCCGGGGCGCCCGGCCGATCGCCTCGAGGACCCGGTCGACCTCGGGATAGTCGGGGATGTTGCGGTAGGGCGTCGAGCTGGTGACGACGACCCCGTCCGGCCGGAGGCAGTCCAGGTAGCGGAGGGCCTCGAGCGGCTCGACGCTCAGGATCATGTCCGCCTCGCCCTTGGGGATGAGGTCGCTCCAGATCGTCCCGTCCGAGAGCCGCAGGTGCGACTGGACGGCGCCGCCGCGCTGGGCCATGCCGTGGACCTCGGCCTGCTTGAAGAAGAGGCCGTCGGCGAGGGCGGCGTGGTCGATGACGTAGGCGATGGACAGGATGCCCTGGCCGCCGACACCCGCGAGGATGATGTCCTGCTTCATGGCCTAGCTCCTTTTCTTCTTCCGCTGTTCCTGGACGCACTCCCGGACGGCCACGACGACGGACAGGCCGCGGTGATCGATCTCGTCCTTGAGGACCTGGACGTTCCGGTCGTGGTTCTTCGGCAGGGGCTCGATCGTCCGGATGCGGTCCCGGGCGACCCCGAGCCCCTCGACGAGGCGCAGGAGCCTCTCGCCCGAGCCGTAGGTCGGCTGGCCGCCGGTCATGGCCGTCGTCGCGTTGTCCAGGATGACGACGGTCATGTCGGCGTCGGCGTCGGCCGCGCCGAGCAGGGGCGTGATCCCGGAGTGGGCGAAGGTCGAGTCGCCGATGACCGCGACGGCCGGGCGGAGCCCGACGTCGGAGGCGCCGCGGGCCATGCCGATGCTCGCCCCCATGCAGACGCAGGTGTGAATGGCGTTGTAGGGCGGCAGGGCCCCGAGGGTGTAGCAGCCGATGTCGCTGAAGACGTTCGAGCCGTCGCGGCCCTCGAGGGCCTTGTTGAGGGCCTTGAAGGTGTCGGCGTGCGGGCAGCCGGCGCAGAGCTGGGGCGGCCGCCCCGCGAGCGGCAGGCCGCCGGGCGGGAGGGTCGGGAGGGGCTCGAGGCCGAGGGCCGTCCGGACGATGTCCGGCGAGAGCTCGCCCGAGGGCGGCAGGGGCCCGCCGAGCTTGCCCCGGACGGTCTTGCCGGAGATGCCGAAGAGCCCCCTGAGCTGGCTCTCGATGAAGGGGTAGCCGTCCTCGAGGACGAGGACCGTTTCGACGCCCGCGACGAGCTCGCGGACGAGGCGCTCGGGCAAAGGATAGGTCGAGACCTTGAGGAAGGGCGGCGGGGCGGCCAGACCCGCCACGGCCTCGCGGAAATAGTTGTAAGCGACGCCCGAGGCGATGACCCCGAGCGGACCGCCGGTCTCGCCGAGGGCCAGGACGTTGAACCGGGACTCGTCGGAGAAGCGGACCATCTCGGCCTGGAGGTCGAGGAGCCGGCCGAAGCGGCGGCGGGCGTTGACGGGCAGGAGGATCCAGTCCCGGGACGAGCCCTTCTTCAGCGCGTTCTGGGGCCGGGCCTCGCGGGTCTCGACCGGCGAGCGGCTGTGGGAAAGCCGCGTCACCAGGCGCATGAGGACGGGCAGCCCGAGGCGCTCCGACAGGTCGAAGGCCTCCCGGGCCATGTCGTAGGCTTCCTGGTGGCCGGCGGGCTCGTAGGCGAAGATGTGCGCGAACCGGGCGTAATAGCGGCTGTCCTGCTCGTTCTGCGAGCTGTGCATGCCGGGATCGTCGGCGCTGACGACGAGGAGGCCGCCGTTGGCCCCGGTGACGGCCGAGTTCATGAAGGGGTCGGCCGCGACGTTGAGGCCGACGTGCTTGAAGGAGACGAGGGCCCTTTTCCCGGCGAAGGAGGCGCCGAGGGCCTCTTCGTAAGCCACCTTCTCGTTGACCGACCAGACGGCCTTGAAGTCCCCCCTGTCGGCGGCCAGGCGGAGGAGAAATTCCAGGATCTCGGAGGCGGGGGTTCCGGGGTAGGAATAGGCGGCCGAGAGACCGGCGTCGACGGCCCCCTGGGCGACCGCTTCGTCACCGAGCAGGATCTGGCGGGACATGGGCTCTCCCCTTCCGGCGGTATTTCGACGGGCGCGCCCCCTGGCCGGAGGTCGCGGACACGACGGGCTCGCCGGTCGAGGGGGTAGGATACTCACACGGCGCCCGGGGTGTCAACCCGGGTCGCGGGCCGCGACGGACGGCTAATCCTACCATTCCCATCAGTTCGTGTTGCTATTCCCGCGGAAGCCCTGTAGAATGAGCGGGCAAGGAGCCGCCATGATCAGACTCTCGACCAAGGGCCGCTACGGCACGCGCCTGATGCTCAACCTCGCCCGCCACCACGGCCTCGAACGCGAGGCCGTCATCCTCAAGCGCATCTCCGAGGACGAAGGGATCTCGATCCGCTACCTCGAGCAGATCATCATCCCCCTCAAGAACGGCCGCCTGGTCAGGAGCATCCGCGGCGCGGGCGGGGGGTACGCCCTGGCCCGCAGGCCCGAGGACATCACGCTCGGCGAGATCATCGACGCCCTCGAGGGCCACTGCTGCCTGGTCGAGTGCATCGACGACGGCTCGGGCTGCGATTTCGTGCAGACCTGCCCGACCTATGACGTTTGGAAGGGCGCGAACGACCTCCTGAGGAGCTACTTCGACGGCATCACGCTCCGGGACGTCCTCGAGCGGACCGCGAAAAAGGGCCAGGCCGTCAGGGCTTCCCGAGCCCCTGGAAGAACGCCGGCCAGAAGGGGTCCTGCTCAGGGACCTCGAGGGCCTCGACCCGCCCGTCGGCGCGGCGCAGGGTCCTCCGGCCCCGATCGGCGATGACCCGGCCGACGACCGACGCGGCGATCCGCTTCCTCTTCAGCCGGCCGATGAGGTTCGCGCTCCGCCCGGGCCGGACGGTCACGAGGAGGCTGCCCTCGGCGATGGCCCGGACCGGGTCGATGGCGAAGGCCTCGCAGACCATGCGGACCTCGTCCGGATAGACGAAGAGGCCCTCGTCGACCTCCATCCCCACCCCGCTCGCCGCGGCGATCTCGAAGAGGCCGCCGGCGACCCCCCCCTCGGTCGCGTCGTGCATGGCCGTGACGCCCCCGGCGGCCGCGGCGGCGAGCGCGTCCTCGACGACCGTGATCGACCGGGTCAGGGCCTTGGCCCGCCCGACGAGGGCGGCGGGGTAGCGCGCCAGGAGCTCCTCCTCGCGCAGCACCGCGAGCAGGGCCGCCGTCTCGATGGCCGGGCCCTTCGTCAGCACGATGTCGTCGCCGGGCCTGGCCCCGGCGGGGGTCACGATGTCCTTCTTCCGGGCGACGGCGAAGACGGTGATGCCGCCGATCGTCGGGGCCGCGAACCCCGGGTAACGGCCGGTGTGCCCGCCGACGATGGCGATGCCGAGCTCGCGGGCGGACCGGTGGATGGCGTCGACGATCCGCCCGATGTCCTCCGGCCCCGTCTCCGGCGGAAGGAGGAGGGAGTAGGTCATGTAGCGCGGCCGGACGCCCATCACGGCGACGTCGCTCGCCCCGATGTGGACGGTGAACCGGCCGAAGGTCTCGAGGGGGAGGCGCGGCATGGTGAAGATGGGGTCCTCGGCGACGACGAGCACCCGCCCGCCGCCGATGTCGACGACGCCGGCGTCGATCCCGGCCCGGGGCGGGACGATGACGCTCGGGTCCCGCCGGCCGAACTTGCCCTGGATCAGGGCCCGGAACTCCGCCTCGCCGATCTTGCCGATCTTCGCGGCCATCGTCGGGACCCTCAGGGCGCCAGGCCGGCCCGGCGCTCCGCGGCCTCGATGGTGTTCATCATCAGCATGGTCACCGTCATCGGCCCGACGCCGCCCGGCACGGGGGTGATGGCCGCGGCTTTCTCCTTGACGGGCTCGAAGTCGACGTCGCCGACCAGGCGGAATCCCTTCGGGGAGGTCGGGTCGGGGACGCGGTTGACGCCGACGTCGATGACGACGCAGCCTTCGGGGACCATCTCGGCCTTGATGGCCCGCGGCACGCCCATGGCGGCGACCAGGATGTCGGCCTGGAGCGTGAACCGTTTCAGGTCCGGCGTGGCGGTGTGGCAGACGGTCACCGTGGCGTTGGCCCCCTTCCTCTTCTGGATGAGCATGGCCGCCAGCGGCTTGCCGACGATGTTGCTGCGGCCGCAGACGACGACGTGCTTGCCGTCGGGGCCGTAGCCGCCCCGGACGAGGAGCTGGACGACGCCGTAGGGCGTGCACGGCAGCGGGCAGGGCTCGCCCCGCAGCATCTTGCCGACGTTGACCGGGTGGAACCCGTCGACGTCCTTGTCCGGCGAGATGAGGCTGATGACCTTCTCGGAGCTGACGTACTTCGGCAGGGGCAGCTGGACGAGGAAGCCGTTGTACCGGTCGTCGCGGTTGAGGTCGTCGACCTGGCGGAGGATCGCCTCCTCCGAAGAGTCCGCCGGCAGGCGGATGGTCGTCTCGAAGATGCCGATCTCCTCGGCCGCCCTGGCCTTGGCGGTCACGTACGAGACCGAGGCCGGGTCCTCGCCCACGAGGACGACGGCGAGGCCGGGGACCGCGCCCTTCTCCTTGAGGCGCGCCGCCCGCCCCTTGAGCTCCGCGCGGATCTCGGCCGAAACGTCCTTGCCGCTGATGATCGTCGCCGCCATGGTGTCCTCCTCCGTGTTCGTGGGGCCGTCGACCCTACTTTAAACAACGGGGGGCGACCGGTCAAGGCCGGCGAGGTCGTTCCCCGCGTCGCGCCAAGTCCCTCTCGGCCGTGTGGCTCGAGAGGGGGCCCTACTTGAGCGCCGGGATGGCCGGGAACTCGGGCACGTTCGGCGCGGCCCGCCGGACCTCGAACACCGCGACCTCCATCGGGACGCCGGCCGCGGGGATGACGACGCTGTCGCCCGTGGTCTCGCCCGAAACGTCCAGACGGTCGCCCTTGGCGTAAGGGGTGAGCTCCATGGCCAGGAACAGCCGCTCTCTCCGGAAATCCGCTTCGCAGTCCGCGAAATAGCCGTCCACGTGATCGCCCCCGACCGTCCGGACGAACTTCGCGTCGGAGACGATGGTCATGATCCGACCCTTCGGACCCGACCGGGAACGGAGCTCGGGAACGGCCCCGGCGGGGAGGGTGTCCGTCCCGATCTTCCAGACGACCAGGACAGGCACCGGATACCACTTCGCGTATTCCCCGGTCTCTTCGCGGAAAACGGTCGGAGATGCGGAGCCGAAAGGCCCTTCGACCCTGACCCGGCTCCCCGGCTCGTAGGACCGGTCCCGGGTGTAGAGGAAGAACTCGTCGCCGCCGTCGGTCTGCCGGGCCCAATATCCGGGGACCCGGGAAGACGACAGGACGATCTCCGCGGGGCCGCTGGTCAGGACCATCGTCCGGGCCCGGCTGCTCCAGCCTTCGCTCGGCCCGCTGCGGCACGCGGTCAGGACGACGGCCGCGATGACCGCGATTCGGATCGAGCGACAGGACCGCATGATCAGACATCCTCCGGGAAGCCGATCATGGCCGGCTCCGGCTCGTCCTCATAGATGAGGGGATTGCTCCTGAGATAGCGGACGTTGCGGCTCCACAGGAAAGCCCAGAGGGCGGCTGAAACCGGGAGAAAAGCCCAGAACCCCCCGGGATGAGCCAGCAGCGACTTTTCCAGACCGGAGAGCGCGCTCAAGAGCGCCAGAAGACCGACGAGATAGAGGACGCCCCGGGTCTGGAGCCGGAGCCGGCCCGGCACATGGGTGCTGGCGAAGGGGATCTTGCGGAAACGGTGGAAGAAGGCCTCGGTCCCCGGGCCCGCGAGGGCCGCGCAGAAGACCGTGTGGAGCAGGGCCGCGCGCCCGTCCTTCCAGAGCCAGAGATGGGCGAGGAAGATCAAGGCCAAGAACGGGAGCACCCACCGGCCGAGGATCGTCTTCTTGAGCCCGGCCACGTAGCGGTGCCTCTCCGCCGATTCCGTGACCCTGAAGATCCAGTTGCTCTCGAGCGCGGCCGGCACGTCGACGACGACCCGAAGCGCCGCCAGGAGGACGAAGGCCAGCAGGAGCGATTGGGCCAGGAAGAACGCGTTGCCGGGGCTCAGGGCCTGCGGCCCGCGCCGGATGGCGACGATCGCCAGGCTCGCCGTCGCGGCCCCGACGGCCAGGCCGTTGACGAGAACGGTCCGGTGCTTGGCGCTCGAGCGGATCGTTCTCGAGAAGAACAAGCCCACCGCCCGTTCCTCGGGCGTTCGAAGGAAGGCCTTTTGAACGAAGCCCGCGGCACGCTCCCGCAGCCGACCCGGCCGTCGCCCGCCTTTCGCCGATTCCAGCGTCCTGCGGAAATGCCTGACATAGCTCAGGCCGCACGCCAGGACGAAGGCGACCAATGAAAGGCCGAGGGCCCGTCCGGCCGTCCGGGCCAGCGCGGCGAACACGGGGTCCGACGTCCCCAGGAGGACCTCGTAGAGGCCGACGAACCACATGGAGGGTAGGCGGAAGAGGAGGGGCGAGCCGTGGTCCTTGAGCCGGGCCAGGGAGCGGACGACTCCGCTCAGGCTCCCGGGCTCGACCAGGGCCGTCATGAGCAGGAAGACGAAGAGGCCGATCAGGACGAACCGCACGAGCAGGGAGACGCGGCGGTAGAACGCCGCCGGCAGCGCGGCCATGAGGAGGACGTTGACGAAGACGCAGGCGAAGAAGACGCAGAAGCAGGCCGCGAAGGCGCTGACGAGATGGGCCAGGACGTGCCAGGCCAGGAAGGCCACGCTGTTCGAGCGCCACTGGGCCAGGAAGAGGGCGAACGCGACCGACGAGAGGCTGTTCATGGCCGCCGAAAAGAGGCCGATGAAGGCGACGAAGGAGGCCAGCTTGGCGCCGAAGACCGTCCTCATCCGCACGGGCAGGGGCGTGAGGTTGACGAAGTCCCGGCGGTCGGGGAACAGCACCTCCCATTCGAGGAGCGTGACGATGCCGAAGAGGATCATGACCAAAATGAAGACGTAGTTCTTCTCCTGCCAGGAGATGTTGGCGTCGGGCGAGAACTCGTACTTGAAGAAGACCAGGAACTGGGAGCTCCACCCGACGACGGCCGCCAGGATGGACAGGACCGCGATCAGCCGGGCCTTCATCTGATCCTCGAAGTCGACGATGTCGTTCCGGAAGAGGCGCGCGAAGAAGTGCTTCGTCAGGATGACGAGCTGGACGAATTCCTCCCCGAGGTCCCGGAGGCGGACCGAAGCGAAGGCCGCGGCCGTCAATCGCTCCTCTTCATCGCCCGGACGATCCGCTCGGCGGCCAGGGCCGTATCTTCGTGGACGACCAGCTGACTGAAGATCTCGGTCAGGGACGGCAGGTGCATGAGGGCCCGCAGGTTCTCGACGGAGTCGTCGGCCACGACGTTGCCCCGGTGGAGGATGATGACCCGCGAGCAGACCTGCTCGGTGACCTCGAGGACGTGGGAGGAATAGATGATGGCCTTGTTCTCCGCGGCCAGCCTCTTGATGAGGTCCCGGATGACCAGGCCCGTCGTCACGTCCAGGCCGGAGAGGGGCTCGTCGAGGAGGAGGACGTCGGGATCGTGGAGCAGAGCCGAAGCGATCAGGACCTTCTGACGCATGCCCTTCGAATACGTCGCCAAGGGGCTGTCCATGTCGTGACGGAGGCCGAAGATGTCCATGAACTCGGCGATCTTGGCCTTGAGGTGCCGCTCGGGCAGGCGTCGCAGCCGCCCGACCATGGTCAGGTAGTCGACGGCGCTGAGGTGCGGGTAGATCTCCGATTGTTCGGGGACGTAACCCAGGCGTTTCTTGAACGCGTGGATGTCGTCCCGGACGTCGCGCCCTTCGAAGAAGATCTTCCCCCTGGTGGGCTCGAGCAGGCCCGCCAGCATCCGGATGGTCGTGGTCTTGCCCGCGCCGTTGGGCCCCAGGTAGCCCAGGACCTCGCCGGGCCGGACGGCGAAGCTGACATTGTTGACGACCGTGAAGATCGAGAATTTCTTGGACACGCTCCGGAGCTCGATCATGATAGGGCCCTTTCGTCCCTAAGGATACCCTCCTCCGCCGCGGTATTCAAGCCGGGCGCGCTTGAAATGCCGAAGGGCCGCGGGTATAATCTGCGGCGAATCGAGGGCGGGGACGCTCGCGCCGAACGGAGGTTTTCATGAGAGTCGGGATCCTGACCGGCGGGGGCGATTGCCCGGGGCTCAACGCCGCCATCCGGGCCGTGACCCGGAAGGGCATCGTCCACTACAACTACGACATCCTGGGCATTAAGAACGGCTGGCTCGGGCTCATCGAGGGCCGCATCTTCCCGCTCGACTTGAACGCCATCTCGGGCATCCTGCCGCGGGGCGGAACGATCCTCGGCACGACCCGGACCAACCCGTTCAAGGTCGAGGACGGGGTGGGCAAGATCTTCTCCCAGGTCGAGAAGTTCGAGCTCGACGCCGTCATCGCCATCGGCGGCGAGGACACCCTGGGCGTCGCTAAAAAGCTCTACGACAAGGGCCTGCGCTGCGTCGGCATCCCCAAGACGATCGACAACGACCTGGCCGGGACCGACTACACGTTCGGCTTCGACACCGCCGTGTCGGTCGTGGCCGAAGCCCTCGACAGGCTGCACACGACCGCGGAGGCCCACCACCGCGTCATGGTCGTCGAGGTCATGGGCCGCCACGCCGGGTGGATCGCCGTCGAGGGCGGGCTGGCGGGCGGGGCCGACATCATCCTCATCCCCGAGTTCCCGTTCGACATGGACGAGATCTGCGCCCAGATCCAGAAGCGGCGGGAGCGGGGCAAGATGTTCAGCATCGTCGTCGTGGCCGAGGGGGCCAGGCCCAAGGACGCCAGCCTGATCGTCCAGTCGGGGGAGAAGGATTCCTTCGGGCACGTTCGCCTCGGCGGCATCGGCAACACGCTCGCCCGGGAGATCGAGATGCGCACGGCCATCGACACGCGCGTCACGGTCCTCGGTCACACCCAGCGGGGCGGCTCGCCGACGGCCTTCGACAGGGTCCTGGCCACCCGTTTCGGCGTGGCGGCGATCGAGCTCGTCCACGAGGAGAAGTTCGGCTTCATGGTCGGCCTCCAGGGCAACCGGATCGTCCCGGTCCCGTTCGAGGTGGCGCTGGCCGAGCCCAAGACCGTCGACGCCGAGCTCTACGAGATCGCCAAGGTCTTTTTCGGCTAGGCCTTCGTCCGTTCCGAAAGGATTGATCTTAAACGAGTTGGGGGACGGATGGGGATTGACATCCGCCCTTCCGGCGTGTTAACCTTGCCGGCGCCAGGAGGCGCCAAGACCATGACAAGGAAGCTCACTCCTCTTTTCGCCTTTTTTCTGACCGTCGCGGCCGCGTCCCCCGCCCTCGGGGGGGACCTGCGCTTCGAGCTCGGCTTCGGCTGGACCCTGGTCGGGCCGACCATGAACGCGACCTACGTCAATCAGTACCAGCCGTCCCTCACGCCGCCCGACCGCTACATCGCCAGCTTCGCCGACCAGACGGTCCGCT
Source organism: uncultured Eubacteriales bacterium (assembly GCA_964517245.1). Lineage (GTDB taxonomy): Bacteria > Acidobacteriota > Aminicenantia > Aminicenantales > Saccharicenantaceae > RBG-16-66-30. Next base: position 28,150 of record CAZFBC010000005.1, read on the forward strand.
TCAGGGGCCGGGCGGCCCTGGGCATGAACGGGTTCTTCAACGTCCTGTTCACGGAGAGCGTCGGGATCCAGGTCCTCGCCGACTACCACCGTCCGGGCCTGGGGGGGGCGAACTCGCCCTACGACGTCCAGCTGCAGTTCCTCGCCTTCGAGCCCGAGACCTACACGAACTCCATCGACTGGCCGGACTCGGCCGGGAACCTGACCGAGACGGTCTTCAGCCTGAACGCCCTGGCCCGCTTCCCCGTCGCCGAGAAGCTCGCCCTCCTCGTGTCGGCCGGCCCGAGCGTCTTTCACTTCGAGGGCAAGGCCGGCTACATCGGCTACACGTTCTTCGAGCTCGACTTCGTGGACGGCCAGTACCTCCTGAGCGGCGGCACCTACAGGATGATCGTCGACTTCGGGCCGCAGACCAGGTACGGCGTCAACGCAGGCGTCGAGCTGGCCTACCAGGCCTTCCGGAACGTCCTCCTGGGCTTCGACCTGCGCTATTACGGCGGCCCGAAGACGCCCCTCCAGATGCACGTCGTCGAGGACGAGGTCATCGCCGTGCCCCTCGAGGAGATCGAGGCGGCCATCGGGCTGGGGACCCTGCGGGTCGACCCGTCCTTCTTCCGGGCCGGGCTGGCCCTGCGCTTCGTCTTCTGAGCCGTCTCAGATCCTGGCCCGCCTGAGCCTCAGGGAGTTGGCGACCACCGAGACCGAGCTCATGGCCATGGCCGCCGAGGCGATCATGGGATTCAGCAGCACTCCCAGGAACGGATAGAGGACCCCCGCGGCGACCGGGATGCCGACGACGTTGTAAACGAACGCCCAGAAGAGGTTCTGCCGGATCGTCCGGATGGTCCTCCGGCTGAGCGCGACAGCCGAGACGAACGCCCCCAGGTCGTCCGAGATGAGGGTGATGTCCGCCGAGGCCATGGCCACGTCGGTCCCCGTCCCCAGGGCCACGCCGACGTCGGCTTGGGCCAGGGCCGGCGCGTCGTTGATCCCGTCGCCGACCACGGCCACCCGCCTCCCCTCCTCCTGGAGCCGGCGGACGGCCTCGGCCTTGTCCCCCGGCAGGACCTCGGCGACGACTTCGTCGATGCCGGCCTCGGCGGCGACCGAGCGTGCGGTCCGGGCGTTGTCGCCCGTAAGCATCATCACCCTCAGCCCCGACCTCCTCAGCTTTTCGACGGCCGCCCGGGCGCCCGGCTTGAGCGTGTCGGCCAGGCCCAGGAGGCCGACGAGCCGGCCGTCCGCGGCGACGAAGGCCGTCGTCCTGCCCGCGCCGGTCAGCTCCTCGGCCGCCGCCCGCAGAGGCGAGACGTCGACGCCGGCGGCCTCGAGGAGCCGGGCGCTGCCGACGAGGACCCGTTCGCCGCCGACCGCGGCCTCGACCCCCATGCCCTCGAGCGCCCGGAACCCGTCCACGGCCCCGACGGCGACCCCGTCGGCCCGGGCCCGGCGGACGACGGCCTGGCCGAGCGGATGCTCGGAGCCGTTCTCGACCGAAGCGGCCAGGGCCAGGAGCCGGCCGGCGGCCACGCCCGGCGCGGGCAGGACCTCGGTCGCCTCGGGCCGGCCGCTCGTCAGCGTCCCCGTCTTGTCGAAGACCACGGTGTCCACGCGGTGGAGGGTCTCCAGGCTCTCGCCGCTCTTGATCAGGATCCCCCGCTCGGCCCCCCGGCCGGTCCCCACCATGATGGCCGTGGGCGTCGCCAGGCCCAGGGCGCAGGGGCAGGCGATGATCAGCACGGCCACGAAATTGAGGAGGGCGAAGACGAGCCGCGGCTCGGGGCCGAAGGCCGCCCAGACGGCGAAGGTCAGGACGGCGATGGCGATGACGGCGGGCACGAACCTGGCGGCGATGGCGTCGGCCAGCCGCTGGATGGGCGCCTTGGAGCCCTGGGCCTCCTCGACCAGGCGGATGATCTTGGCCAGGGCGGTGTCCTCCCCGACCCGGACGGCGCGGAAGCGGAAGCTGCCCCACTTGTTGAGCGTCGCGCCCGTGACGTCCGAGCCCGGCCCCTTCTCCGCGGGCAGGCTCTCCCCGGTGATCATGGACTCGTCGACCGCGGACCGCCCTTCGAGGACGACGCCGTCGACCGGGACCGTCTCGCCGGGCCGGACGACGAGGACGTCGCCGGCGCGGACCGCCTCGACGGGGACCTCGCGCTCGCCCTCCCCGTCGACGACACGGGCCGTGCGGGGCCGAAGCCCCATCAGCCGGCGGATGGCGTCGGAGGTCCGGCCCTTGGCCCCGGCCTCGAGCATGCGGCCGAACAGGATGAGGACGATGATGACCGCCGAAGTGTCGAAATAGACCGCTGGCTCGACCCCGGCCCGGCGGAAGAATCCGGGGAGCACGGTCGCCGCCGCGCTGTAGAGGTAGGCGGCCGAAGTGCCCACGGCGACGAGCGTGTTCATGTCGGCGGAGCGGCGCCGCAGGGCGCTCCAGGCTCCCCGGTAGAAGCGCAGGCCGAGGAGGAACTGGACGGGCGTGGCCAGGGCCCAGAGGACGCGATGATCCTGCAGAAAGGCCGGGGCCCAGGGGAACCAGTGCCGCATGCTCCCGAGGAAGATGAGCAGGGCCAGGGCCCCTCCCCCGGCGACCGACCTCCGGAGCGACGCGAGCTCCCGGCCGGCCTTCGCCCCCTGCTCCTCGGGCGACGCGGCCACGCCGTAGCCGGCGCCGCGGACGGCCTCGGCGAGGCCGGCCGTATCGACGAGGCGGGGGTCGAAGAGCACCGTGGCCCGCGCGGTCGCCAGGTTGACGCTGGCCTCGCTGACGCCGTCGAGCTCCCTGAGGGCCCGCTCGAGGTTCGCCGCGCAGCCGGCGCAGCTCATCCCGGTGACGGCGAGGTCGGTCCTGGCGACGGACGGTCCGTCACGTTCCGGAGCCATGTCAGATCGAGCAGGTCTCGTCCTTCTCCCCCTTGCCTTTCGTCGACAGGCCGAGCGGCACGTAGGCCGGGCAGAAGCCGACGAAGGTCGTGATGACGAAGATCGCGGCGAGGATGGCCAGGACGATGGCCAGGGTGCCCTTGGCCACGCCCGCGATCAGGAGAACGGCGAACAAGGCGGCCAGGACGAGCCTGACCCTCCTGTCCCAACGGCCCATGTTCTGCTTCATGCGAACCTCCTTCTCTCTCCCCCCATGATAGCCTTTTTCCGACGGGAGCACAATCCCTACTCGAACGGTAGGGTATCGTCCCGTCGGTTGCGCCGGCCTCCCGTTTATGCTAACATTCGGGCGCTCGAACCGATAAGGAGACGACCATGTCCGGACATTCCAAGTGGGCCTCGATCAAGCATAAAAAGGCCGCGACCGACGCCAAGCGCGGCAAGATCTTCACCCGCCTCATCCGCGAGATCAGCCTGGCCGCCCGGGCCGGCGGCGGGGACCCCGACAAGAACGCCTCCCTGCGCAAGGCCATCAACGACGCCAAGGCCGCCAACATGCCCGCCGACAACGTCAAGCGGGCCATCATGAAGGGCACGGGCCAGCTCGAGGGCATGACCTACGAGGAGGTCGCCTACGAGGGCTACGGGCCCGGCGGCGTCGCCATCTTCCTCCAGGCCGTCACCGACAACAAGAACCGGACGGTCTCCGAGATCCGCCACATCTTCATGAAGAACGCCGGCCAGCTGAGCGAGAAGGGCTCGGTGGCCTGGATGTTCAAGCGCATGGGCTACATCGACGTCGAGAAGGCCAAGGCGTCCGAGGACATCCTCATGGACATCGCCCTGACCGCCGGCGCCGACGACCTCAAGGACGAGGGCTCCCTGTTCGAGGTCACGACGTCGCCCGAGAAGTTCGAGGCCGTCCTCGAAGCCGTCAAGAAGGCCGAGATCGAGATCGCGGCCTCCGAGGTCGGGTTCCTGCCCCAGAACTACGTCAAGGTCGAGGGCAAGGAGGCCCAGCAGGTCCTGCGGCTCGTCGAGGAGCTCGAGGACCACGACGACGTCCAGTCCGTCTCCTCCAACTTCGAC
>CAZFBC010000006.1:0-32107 GCA_964517245.1 uncultured Eubacteriales bacterium
ACAGCGCCAGCATGACGATGTAGAACTGCAGGAAGAAGACCATCAGGATCTCGGTGAAGACGGCGGCCATGAGGCCCGCCCGGCCGTGGAGGACGATACGGACGACGACGGCCATGGCCACCGGGATGAGCCCCAGGAGGGCGAAGACGCGGGTCTTGCCGGCCTTGAGCCCCACGCCGAAGAAGAACCCGAAAACCTCGCGGACCTGCCGGAACGCCGTCATGTCACTTCCCCACCAAATATTCGAACACCGCCTGAAGGTTGTCGTCGGGCGACGAAATCTCCTCGACCTCGACGCCGGTCTCGAGAAGGGCCTCCGTCAGGCGTCCGAAGAACTCGTCCCGCCTGTGGGTCTCCACGACGAGCGTCCGTCCGTCCTCCGGGAAGGTCATCTTCCGGACCGCGGGGTCGCCGACGAACCGGGCGGCCAGCGCCCGCGGGCCGCTCGACCGGACCGAGATCATGTGCGGGTGGGCCTCGATGAGCTCGCGGATGTAGGGGACGTCGCCCTGGGCCAGGATCTTCCCCTGGTGGATGAGGACGACCCGCGACGTCAGGGCCTCGATCTCGGGCAGGACATGGCTCGACACGAGCACGGTCCGGCCCTCGTCCCTGAGGTCCCGGATGAGCCGGATGAGCTTCCTCTTGCCCAGGGGGTCGAGCCCGCTCAGGGGCTCGTCGAGGATGAGGATCCCCGGATCGTGGGCGATGGCCTGGGCGAACTTGACCCGCTGGCGCATGCCCCGGCTGTAGCCGCGGATGAGCCGGTCCTTGTCCCCGGCCAGGTCGACGAGCTCCAGGGCCCGGGCCGCCCGGGCCACGATCTCGGACCGGCCGTAGCCGTAGAAGCGGAGCAGCCCGGCGACGAACTCGAACCCGGTCATCTCCTCGTAGAAGACGTCCTGCTCGGGGCAGAAGCCGATCCCGGCGAAAGCCCCGGGGTCGTTCCAGACGTTCCGGCCGTGGACGGTCACCGTCCCGATGGCGGGCCTCAGCTGGCCGGTGACGAGCTTCATGAATGTCGACTTGCCGGCGCCGTTGGGCCCGAGGAGGCCCGTGATCCCCTCCTCGATCTCGAGGCTGACGTCGTTGAGGCCGAGGACGTTGCCGTACCACTTGGACAGCCGCGAGGCGGCGATGACCGCGCTCACCGGATCACCTCGACGCTGCGGATCTTGCGGCCGAGGACGAAGGCCGAGAGGACGCACACGGCGGCCAGGACGGCCAGCGACAGGGCGGGCGGCGCCGCGAAAGCCGGCTTCGTGCCGAAGAGGAGCGCCCCGGCCTGCTGGAGGTTGGCCCGGAGGGAGAACAGGTTCATGTAAGGGCTCTTGAAGACCTCCCTGAGGAAGCTCGAGAGGACGTCGGACAGGAAATAGGCCGTGAAGACGAGGATCGTGACGTAGCGCGCGTTCCGGCTCGAGGCCGAGAGGAGCAGGATGAAGAAGGCGAAGAAGACGGCCAGGAGCGCCCCGTAGCCGAGGATGGACAGGGGCAGCCAGGGATACCGGGCCAGGAACGCGAAGTCGCCGGCGAAGATGAGCTTGAAGGCGACGAGGACGAGCCCGGGGAGGGCCGTCAGGACGAGGACGAAGAAGGCGACGACGGCCATCTTGCCGGCGAGGTAGTCCATTTTTCCGATCGGTCGCGAGAAGTAGAGCTGGAGCGAGCTGTGCTTGAGGTCGTCGGCGATGAGCCCGGCCGCGGCGAAGGCGAGGACGAGGAGGAGGAGGAACAGGAAGAACCCGTTGGCCAGGAACGTCTTGAAATAGGCGGGATCGATCTTGAGCAGGGCCTGGTTCGACTTGACGATGGCCTGGAAGTCCTCGAGCCGCTCGGAGACGTAGAGGCCGCCGAGGGCGAAAAAGGCGGGCAGGAAGGCCCCGGCGAAGAAGAGCCGGAAGGCCTTCCTCCTGAAGGCCAGCTGGATGCCGGTCCGGGTGATGGGCCACCACCGGAAGCGGCGCTCGACAAGCCGTCCGTCCCAGTGGGAGTAGCCCTTTTCCCGGACCGTGGCGGCCATCAGTCCACCCCCACCGCGCCCGCGAACAGGTCTTCGAGCGAGGTCCGGCTCTTGACGAAATGGCGCAGCTGGACGCCCGTCCGGGCCGCGGCCCGGAAGATGTCCATGCGGTCGCGGCCCTCGGGCATGTAGACCTTGACCAGCCGGTCCTCCATCTCTTCGACGCGGCAGCCCATGGCCTCGAGGTCGATCCGGAAGGCGGCCCCGTCGCCCTTGACCCGGAGCTCGTAGAGGCTGTAGCGGATGGCCCTAAGGTCGGCCATCCTCCCCTCGGCGGCCAGCTTCCCCTTGTTGAGGATGACCACCGTCTCGCAGAGCGACTCGATGTCGTCGAGGATGTGCGAGGAGAGGAGCACGTGGATGCCCTTGCGGGTCGAGATGTCCCGGATGAGCCCGAGGACCTCGAGCCTCCCGGTCGGGTCGAGGTTCGAGGTCGGCTCGTCGAGGAAGAGGATCTTCGGGTCGTGGACGAGGGCCTGGGCCAGCTTGAGGCGCTGCTTCATGCCGGCCGAGTAGGTGTCGAGCATCCGGTAGCGGGCCTCGCCGAGCCCGACATAGAAGAGGACCTCGTGGGCCCTCTTCATGGCCTCCTGCCGGGGCATGCCCGAGAGCTCGCCGAAGTAGGCCGTGAAGGTCACGGCGTCGAGGCCGGCGACGAAGCAGTCGCTCTCCGGCATGTAGCCGACGGCGCGTCGGATCATGGCCCGGTCGCGGCGGATGTCGAAGTCGAGGACCCGGCCCTCGCCCCGCTCGGGGACGAGGAAGCCGAGGAGGACGCGGATGAGCGTGCTCTTGCCGGCCCCGTTCGGGCCGAGGAGGCCGACGGCCCCGTCGCCGATGCGCACGGACACGCCGTCGAGCGCGACGATGCGCCCGTAACGGAAGCTCAGGTCCTTGACTTCGATGCTCATTGAGGCGTCAGTGTATTCTCAATCCTATACGGCGCGCAAGCGGATTTGTTCCCCTCTTTGGCCTTGTCCCGGATCCTTTGTTATAATCCACTCGCATTTATTCGGAAAGGAGCCGTCATGACCGGAAACATCCGCCGCCTCGTCCCGATCCTCCTCGCCGGGGTCCTCACCCTCGCCTCCCCGGGCCTCCGGGCCCAAACCCCGGGCGCCAAGGCCATCGCCTTCGACGACTTCATCAGGATCAAGCGCGTTTCGGACCTCCAGCTGTCGCCCGACGGCAGGCGGATCGCCTTCGTCGTGGCGGTCATGGACAAGGACGCCAACCGCGGCAACAGCGACATCTGGACCGTCCTCGCCCAGGGGGGCGAGCCGCGCAGACTGACCGCGAGCCCGCAATCCGACGCCAACCCCCGCTGGTCGCCCGACGGGCGGAGGATCGCCTTCATCTCGGCCCGGTCCGGAACCCCCCAGGTCTGGACGATCGACCCCGACGGCGGCGAGGCCGTCCAGCTGACGAGGCTCTCGACGGGCGCCTCGGGCGTCGTCTGGTCGCCGACGGGCACCCACCTCGCCTTCGTCTCCTCGGTCTTCCCCGACTGCCCGGACGACACGGACAACCGCCGGCGGATGGCGGCGCTCGAAGCGGACAGGGTCAAGGCCCGCCTGTACGACCGCCTGCTGGCCCGGCACTGGAACGCCTGGTGGGACGGGACCCGCAGCCATGTCTTCGTCGTCCCGGCCGCCGGCGGCGACCCGGTCGACGTGACGCCCGGCGACTTCGACTCCCCTCCCCTGGCCCTGGGCGGAGCGCAGGACTACGCCTTCTCGCCGGACGGGACGGAGATCGCCTTTGTCCGCAACGCCGATCCCGAACTCGACCTGGGGCTCGGGACGAACAACGACATCTTCGCCGTCGGCATCGGCGGAGGGGAGGCGCAAAAGCTGACCTCGAACAAGGCCAACGACCACTCCCCCCGCTACTCCCCCGACGGGCGTTCGATCGCCTACCTGGCCATGGCCCGGCCGGGCTTCGAAGCCGACAAGCTGTCGCTCATGCTCCGCGACCGGAGGACGGGCGAGACGGCCAACCTGACGGAAAGCCTCGACTACTCGGTCGCCGACCTCCTCTGGAGCCGGGACGGGAAGACGATCGTCTTCACCGCCGAGGAGAGGGGGCGGACGGCCGTCTTCAGGCTGACCCTGGCGACCAGGCGGATCGACAAGGTCCTCGACGGACACACCTTGAGCTCGCCGGCCCTTTCGCCGGACGGGCAGAAGCTCTATTTCCTGGGGCAGGCCATCGACCGGCCGAACGACGCCTGGTCCTACGACCTGAGGGCCCGGAAGCTCGCCCGGCTCACGGACGTCAATCGGGAGCTCCTGGCCGGCCTGGACATGCGTCCCGCCGAGGAGTTCTGGTTCGAGGGCGCCGAGGGGGCCAAGGTCCACGGCTTCCTGCTCAGGCCGCCCGCCTTCGACCCCGAACGGAAATATCCCCTGCTGATGCTCATTCACGGCGGTCCCCAGGGCAGCTTCGGCGACGACTTCCACTACCGTTGGAACGCCCAGATGTTCGCGGCCGGGGGCTACGTGACGGCCATGGTCAACTTCCACGGCAGCACGGGCTACGGGCAGGCCTTCACCGATTCGATCAGCGGAGATTGGGGCGGCAAGCCCTACCAGGACATCATCAGGGCGGTCGGATACCTCCACGGCCGCTATCCCTTCATCGACATGGACCGGCTCGGCGCGGCCGGGGCCTCCTACGGGGGCTACATGATCGATTGGATCGCCGGCCAGACCGACATGTTCGACTGCCTCGTCTCGCACTCGGGCGTCTTCGACCTGCGCTCGATGTACGGCGCGACCGAGGAACTGTGGTTCCCGGAGTGGGAATACCGCGGCACGCCGTGGACGAGCCCCGAGCAGTACGCGAAGTGGTCGCCGTCGATGTACGTCGGGAACTTCAAGACGCCCACCCTCGTCGTCCACAGCGCCAACGACTTCCGGGTGCCGCTCGAGCAGGGGCTCCAGTTCTTCACCTCGCTCCAGCGCATGGGCGTGCCGTCGAAGCTCCTCTACTTCCCGGACGAGGACCACTTCATCTCCAAGCCGCTGAACGCGGAGCTGTGGTGGAAGACGATCCACGACTGGCTCGCGGCCTACCTCAAGAAATAGGACGGGACTCGGCCCGGCCTTTCGCGGCCGGGGCGGGCGACGCTCAGAGCGGCAGGCGGAGCATTGCGTCGGGATCGACGCGGGCGCCGAGGATCTTGAAGGCCCAGTGGAGGTGGGGGCCGGTCGACCGGCCGGTCGTTCCGCAGAGGCCGACCGTCTGGCCCTTCTTCACGGCTTCGCCCCTCTTGACGAGCAGCTCGGACATGTGGCCGTAGGTGCTGAAGACGCCCAGCCCGTGGTCGACGATGACGGTCTTGCCGGCGAAATAGAGGTCGCTGGCCATGGCCACGGTGCCGGCGTTCGAGGCCCGGATGGGCTCGCCGTGAGGCACCCGGACGTCGAGGCCCGTGTGGAGCGACTGCAGGACGTCGTTGTTCAGCCGCCGCTGGCCGAAATTCTTCCAGGACTCCGCGGGATGGGGGGGCTCGAACGGGCCGTCGCCCAGCCATTCCGGGGAGACGACGCTCATCGCCAGGGCGACGAGCTCGGCCTCCCTCCTGATCCGCTCCGCGACCGAGGCGGGCGGCGTCACGTACTCCGGCTTGAACTGCAGCTTCGTCGAGGGGAACTCCCTCGCCGCGACCTCGAGGTCCTTCCGGACGACCTCGACGAGGCCGCCCGGCTTGCCGATCCTGACGGTCAGGGAGTGGAGGCCCGGCTTGGTCTGGACGTCGATCCCCACGAACGCGATCAGGCCGCCCGCGTGGGGGGCCGGCCTCAGCTCGGCCGTCCGGCCCAAAAAGGTCACCGACGCGGAGCGGACCGTCCCGTCGGAGTCGACGGCGACGAGGACGGGCTCGCCAGGCTGCAGGGACCTGTAGGAGAGCCGGACGACCGGGCCCGTCGGCCGGGCCGGGTCCTGTCCGCCGCGGGCGGCCGGGAACGATAGGACGAGGGCCGCGGCGAGGAGCCCGGCCGACTTCGCGGCCAGGCCCCGGAGGCGGCTCACGCCACCGCCCCGTGCGCGTTCTTCCGCAACACCTTCCCCGGCAGCCGGCCGGTGTGGCGTCCGCCGTCGACGACGACCTGCCCGTTGACGACGACGAGCCTGATGCCCTCGGGGTAGGACGCCGGGTCCTTGAACGTGGCCGTGTCGGCGACCCGCGCCGGATCGAAGACGCAGAGGTCCGCCGCCCAGCCGATCTTGAGCCTGCCCCGCCGGACGAACCCCAGGTGCGCGGCCGGCATGGACGTCATCTTCCGGACCATCTCCTCGAGCGACGCGACCTTCTCCTGGCGGACGTATTTCCCGAGGACGCGCGGGAAGGTCCCGTAGTAACGGGGGTGGGGCTTGCCCTTGCTCAGCGGCCCGGCCGGCGCGACGGCCGCGGCGTCCGCCCCGACCCCGACGAGCGCATGGGCTAGGATGCGCTTGAGGACGTCCTCGTGGCCGTAGAAGCTGATCATCCCGACCCGGCCCGCTTCCTCGACGAGGAGGTCGCGCATGAAGTCGTAGGGGGCCTTCCCGGCCCGGGCGGAGGCCTCGAGGACGCTCAGGCCCTCGAGGACGCGGTTGCGCTCCGTGGCCACCGAGGAGATGAGGACCGCCGCCCAGGTCCCCCGCTCCTTTTCCTCCGCGGCGAGCGCGGCGCGAAGGCGGGCGTCGAGCCCGGGGTCCTTGAGCCTGGCGACGAAATCGTCCGTCGTCCCCTCGCGCGACCAGAGCGGGAACAGGAGACCCAGCGTGGTCGCTCCGGCGATGTAGGGATAGCGGTCCGCGCGGACGTCGACCCCCGCCGCGCGGGCCTCGTCCAGTCGTCCGAGCAACGCGTCCAGCTTGGGCCAGTTCGCGGCGTCGCCGATCTTCAAGTGGGAGATCTGGAGCCGGACGGCCGACTCCCGGGCGACGCGCAGGGCCTCGTCCACGGCCTCGAGGACGGAGGCGTCCTCGTTGCGCATGTGGGTGGCGTACACGCCGCCCGACCGGGCCGCGACGCGGCAGAGCTCGACGAGCTCTTCGGCCGAGGCGAAGCTCCCCGGCGTGTATTCGAGCCCCGAGGACAGCCCCAAGGCCCCGCCGGCCATGGCCCCGGCGACGAGGCCCTTCATCCGCTCGAGCTCCGGGGCGGACGGCGGGCGGTCCCCGTAGCCCATGGCCGCGGCCCGGACCGCGCCGTGTCCGACGAAGGTCGCGTAGTTGAGGGCGGCCCCGGCCCTCTCGACCCGGCCGAGGAAGCCCCCGATGTCCCGCCAGTCCGCGTCGAGGCCGTACTCCGAGGCGAGCTCCCGGCGCATCGCTTCGAAATCCGCGTCGCCCGACGGGAAGGGAGAGCTGCCGCAGTTGCCGCTGACGAGGGTCGTCACGCCCTGGCGGACCGCGCTCTCCGCCCGGGGATCGACGAGGAGCCCCACGTCGGTGTGGTCGTGGACGTCGACGAAGCCGGGCGAGACGGCCAGGCCCCCGGCCTCGACGACGGCGGCGGCCCGGGACTTCCGGAGGCGGCCGATCTCCCGGATGGCGCCGCCCGAGATGCCGATGTCGCCGCGGAATGGCGGGCCGCCGCCTCCGTCGAAGACCGTCCCTCCGGCGACGATCAGGTCGAGGTCGCGGCCCTTGGAACAGCCTTTCAGGAGGAGGCCGGCGCCCCCGGCGGACGCCACGGCCGCCGTGCCCAGGACGCCGGCGATGAAGGACCGTCGGTTCATAACAGCCATATCTTCCGCATGATAACGGAATTCCGTCCGGGAGTAAACCCGCCCCGGCCGGCTCCGGCGCCCCGCCATTTGCCTTGGCCGGCCGTTTCTGGTAAATTAACGGCTCCCGGCGCCCCTTTGACCGCGCCGGGGCCAACCGAAAGGATCGACAGATGGCCGACGAGAAGCAAGAGACGACACCGAAGAGAAAGAAAGTCAACATCCTGACCCTGGCCGAGATCGAGGCCGCCCTGGCCGAGTGCCGGGAGAAGCAGGGAGGCCTGATCTCCAAGCACGCCCGCCAGCTCCTGGCCCGCAAGAAAAGCCTGGCCGGCTGAGCCCCGGGGGGGGCTCCCCTCCCCTTCCCCCGACCGGAAACCGAGGAAAGAGTTGCCATTCCGCGCTGTTTCTGATAAAATAGGCCGGAAAAAATATGAGGAGAACAGAACAGCGTGATTAGCAAGGAACAGAAGACGAAGATCGTCAAGGAGAACCAGGCCCACCCCACCGATTCGGGATCGCCTGAGATCCAGGTCGCCTTGCTGACGGAGCGGATCAACCTGCTCGTCAAACACTTCGGCGACCACAAGAAGGACTTCCACTCGCGGGCCGGCCTCATGAAGCTGGTCGGCCAGCGCAAGCGGCTCCTCGAATACGTCAAGAACAAAGATGTCAGCCGCTACGAAAAACTCATCCGGAAGCTCGGCCTCCGCAAGTAGGCCCCGCCCGCAAAGGAACCCCCCATGTCCAACACTATCAGTCTAGAGATCAACAAGCGCACCCTGACGATCGACATCGGCCGGATCGCCAAGCAGGCCGACGGCTCGGCCCTGCTCCGCTACGGCGACACGATGATGCTCGTCACGGCCACCTCCCGCAAGGAGATGAAGGACGCCAAGGCCTTCCTCCCCCTCATCGTCGACTACCGCGAGAACACCTACGCCGCGGGCAAGATCCCCGGCGGCTTCTTCAAGCGCGAGGGCCGGCCGTCGGAGCGGGAGATCCTCATCGCCCGCCTCATCGACCGCCCCATCCGGCCGCTCTTCCCCGAGGGCTACTTCTTCGACACCCAGATCGTCGGGCTGCTCCTCTCGGCCGACCTCGAGAACGAGCCCGACACGCTCGGCGTCATCGGCGCCTCGGCCGCCCTCTATTTCTCCGACATCCCCTACACGACGCCCCTGGGCGCCGTCAAGGTCGGCATCGTCGACGGGCAGTACGTCGTCAACCCGATGGACGACGAGCTCGACCGCAGCCCCATCAACATGACCGTCGTCAGCAACGAGGACGGCATCATCATGATCGAGGCCGGGGCCAAGGAGCTCGAGGAGGACAAGATCCTCGAGGGCCTGGCGCTCGCCCACGAGACCAACCAGCGCATCATCCAGGCCCAGAAGGACCTCTTCGCCCGGCTCGGCATCAAGAAGCGCGCCTTCACGCCCAAGGCCGTCGACGCGGAGAAGCTGGCCCGGGTCGAGCGCGAGCACGGGCCCGCCCTGCTCGAGGCCATGCAGGTCCGGGGCAAGAAGGCCAACGAGGCCGCCCTGGCCGCTGTCCGCGACGCCGCCATGGCCGCGGTCCCCGAGGACAGGCCCGAGGAGAAGCTCGAGACGAAGGACCTCTTCTACAGGCTCGAGGAGAAGCTCTTCCGCGAGCTCGTCCTGGCCAAAAAACTGAGGACCGACGGCCGCGGCTTCGACGACATCCGGCCCATCTCGGCCGAGGTCGGCCTCCTGACCCGGACCCACGGCTCGGCCCTGTTCACCCGCGGCGAGACCCAGGCCCTGGCGACCGTCACCCTGGGCACCTTCCAGGACGCCCAGCGCCTCGACAGCCTCGGCGAGGAATCCAAGAAGCGGTTCATGCTCCACTACAATTTCCCCCCGTTCTCCGTCGGCGAGGTGGGCTTCCTGCGGGGCCCGGGCCGGCGCGAGATCGGGCACGGCGCCCTGGCCGAGAAATCCATCCTGCCGGCCATCCCCGACATCGACACCTTCCCCTACACCATCCGCATCGTCTCGGACATCCTCGAGAGCAACGGCTCCTCCTCGATGGCCACCGTCTGCGGCGGCGTCCTGGCCCTGATGGAGGCCGGCGTCCCTCTGAAGATGGTCGTCGCCGGCATCGCCATGGGCCTGGTCACCGGCCCCGACGGCTACGCCATCCTGACCGACATCGCCGGGCTCGAGGACCACTTCGGCGACATGGACTTCAAGATGGCCGGGACCGAGAAGGGCGTCACCGCCATCCAGCTCGACCTCAAGATCCCCTGCGTCACCCTGCCGATGCTCCGCGAGATCGTGGCCAAGTCCAAGGCCGCCCGGCTCAAGGTCCTGGCCAAGATGAACGAGGCCATCGCCGAGCCCCGCAAGGACATCTCGCCCTACGCGCCGCGGATCATCATCCTCAACATCAACCCGGAGAAGGTCGGCGAGGTCATCGGACCGGCCGGCAAGATCATCAAGAAGATCACCGCCCAGACCGGGGCCAAGATCGACATCGAGGAGGACGGCAAGATCCTCATCGCCTCGACCGACATGTCCGCCGCCGAGGCGGCCAAGCAGATGATCCTCGACCTCACGGCCGAGGCCGAGCTCGGCCAGATCTACACCGGCAAGGTCGTCCGGCTCGAGGAGTACGGCGCCTTCGTCGAGATCATGCCGAACCTCGTCGGTCTCCTCCACATCTCCGAGGTCGCGCCCTACCGGATCAACAGCATCCACGACGTGCTCCACCTCGGCGACACGGTCACGGTCAAGGTCGTCAGCATCGACCCGGCCGACAACAAGATGCGCCTGAGCAAGAAAGCCTGCGAGGAAGGCGGCGGCGGGGACAACCCCGACTCGACCCCCCGGCCTCCCGCCCCGCCGCGGCCGCGGGAGCACTCCTCGGACCGCCGGGGCGGACGCGACCGCGACCGCCGGGGCCGGTATTGATTTCCGCGCCCATTGGCCTATAATCTCTGAGGGCCTCCGCGACGGCCGCGGGGGCGAGGGTACGATGTTCAGCAAGCGCAATGCCAGGGGCTTCACTCTCGCGGAGATGATCATCACCCTGGCCCTGCTCGCCGTCCTGGCCATGAGCGCCCTGCCGCTCGGGCGGACGGCGGCCAAGCGCGGCGACGAGATCGAGCTGTCCCGGTCCCTGCGCCTGATGCGCGAGGCCATCGACGCCTACAAAAAGCTCGCCGACGAGAAGAAGTTCGAGTTCGACAAGGACACCGAGGGCTATCCCCCGACCCTGGAGACCCTGATCGAGGGCGTCGAGGTCCAGGACAAGGACGCCAAGGGCAAGCTGGGGGCCAAGAAGGTGGTCAAGTTCCTCCGCCGCATCCCCAAGGACCCCATGACCAACTCCTTCGACTGGGGGCTCAGGTCCTACCAGGACGACGTCGACTCGGACTTCTGGGGAGAGGAGAATGTGTACGATGTCTATACGAAGAGCCAGGCGCTGGCCCTCGACGGCACCCGCTACCGGGACTGGTGAGCGCGGCTTCACCCTGATCGAGCTCATCATCGTCCTGAGCATCATCGGTCTGCTCGTCGGCCTGGGCATGCCGACCTACAAGTCGGCGACCGTCCGGGCCCGGGAGACGGTCCTCAAGGAGAACCTGTTCATCCTCCGCAAGCTCATCGACCAGTACGCCATGGACAAGGGCAAGTACCCCGATTCGATCCAGGCCCTGGTCCAGGACAGCTACCTCCGGTCCATCCCGGTCGACCCGATGACCCGCCAGGCGACGACGTGGGTCGAGGTCCGCGAGCTCCCGACCCCCGAAAACCCCATGCTGACGGAGATCCCCGGCGTGATCGACGTCAAATCCGGATCGGAAGACCTTTCGCCCATCGATGGCTCCCCCTACAACATCTGGTGAGCGCCGCGGGCGGCCGGGCTACGCCCTCATCATGCTGATGTTCGCCGTCTTCGCCATCTCCCTCGGTTTCATGGTCGCCCTCCCCGTCTGGAAGACCGAGCTCCAGAGAGAGAAGGAGGAGGAGCTCATCTTCCGGGGCAAGCAGTACGCCGAGGCCGTCCGCATCTATGTCCAGAAGAACCCCGGCCGCTTCCCGGAGAGCTTCAAGGACCTCCTCGACAAGAAATGCATCCGCCGTCTCTACAAGGACCCCCTGGGCCCCGGCGGGGAATGGAACGTGATCCTGGCGACGGGCGCGGCGGCTTCCTCCGGGACCTCGGCGCGATCGACCTCCAGGTCCTCGGGCGGCTCGGCCGCCCGGACCCCGGCCGGAGCCGGGCCGGGAGGCGGCGCAGGGGCCGGCGCGCGCGGCGCGGTCTCCGAGGTCATGGTCGCCCCCGAGCGGGCCCTGCCGGCCATCAAGAACCCGCGGATCCTCGGCGTCGTCAGCTCTTCGACGGACAAGTCCGTCAAGATCTACAACGACCAGGACAGCCACGACAAATGGCTGTTCTTCTTCGGCCAGGACCCCAAGAAACCGCCCAAGATCGTCCCTTACGGCGAGGACCGCTGACGCCCCGGGCCGCCCTCAGGAGCCCGTGACGAGGGGGACGAAGCGCACGGCCAAACGCCGCTCCCTCTCGAACCCCGTCTTCCCCCTCCGCACCAGGACGAGTTCCTGGAGGTCCGTTCCGACCGGGACGATCATCCTGCCGCCGACCGCCATCTGGCCTTCGACGAGCTCGGGGATCCGGGGCGCCGCCGCGGTGACCATGACCGCGTCGTAGGGCGCGCCCTCCGGCCAGCCCGCCGCGCCGTCGCCGACCCGGTAGCGGATGCCGGCGTAGCCCAGGCCTTCGAGGACCTCGCGGGCCCGCCGGGCCAGCCCGGCGACGATCTCGACCGTCCAGACCTCGGCGGCCAGCTCCGCCAGGATGGCCGTCTGGTAGCCCGAGCCCGTGCCGATCTCGAGGACCCTCTCCCCGCCCCGCAGGGCGAGAGCCTCGGTCATGTAGGCGACGATGTAGGGCTGGGAGATCGTCTGGCCCTCGCCGATGGGCAGGGGCTCGTCGGCGTAGGCCTCGGCCCGCAGGGCCTCGGGGACGAAGAGGTGCCGGGGGACCTTGGCCATGGCCGCGAGGACGGCGGGATCGCGGACGCCCCGGGCCCGGATCTGGGAATCCGTCATCAGGCGGCGAAGCCGCGCAGGATCTCCGCTCAACGGAGAGGCCCTCCTCAGTAGGACCGGGCGAAGTAGGCCAGGGCCTGCCCCCGGGCGCCGCAGGCGACGCAAGGGCGGTCGGTCGCCGCCTCGCGCTCGTCGAGCGGGATGACCCGGATCGTGGCCATGGTCTCCGCCTTGATCCGGCTTTCGCAGGCCTCGCCCCCGCACCAGGGCGCCCGGACGAAGCCGCGCTGGCTCTCGAGGATGTCGGTGAAGGCCGCATAGTCGGCCGCGTCGCGGATGTTCGCGTCGAGAAAGACCCGGGCCTGGCGCATCAGCTCGGCCTGGATCTCGTCGAGGAGGGCCGGGACGCGGGCGCCGAGAGTAGTCAGGGGAACGGTTTCCTTGGCCTTCGTGTCGCGCCGGACCAGGACGGCCTGGCCGGCCTTGACGTCGCGCGGACCGATCTCGAGCCGCAGCGGGACGCCGCGCATCTCGTATTCGGAGAACTTCCAGCCGGGGGTCGCTTCCTCCCGGGCGTCGATCTTGACGCGCACGCCCGCCGCCCGCAGCCCCTCGAAGGCGGCCTGGGCGGCCGGCAGGACCGTTTCCTTCCAGTTGCCCACGGAGATGGGCACGATCACGGCCTGCACGGGAGCGACGCGGGGCGGGAAGCGCAGGCCCGAATCGTCGCCGTGGACCATGATCAGCGCCCCGATCGTCCGCGTCGTCATGCCCCAGGAGGTCTGCCAGACGTACTGGAGCGTCTGGCCGCGGTCCTCGAACTTGATGTCGAAGGCCCTGGAGAAGTGCTGGCCGAGGTTGTGGGACGTGGCCATCTGGAGGGCCTTCCCGTCGGACATCAGGGCCTCGACGGCGTAGGTCATCGAGGCCCCGGCGAACTTCTCGCTCAGCGACTTGCGGCCGGTGAGGACGGGGATGGCGAGCTCCGACTCGCAGACGTCGCGGTAGAGGTCGAGGATCTTCAGGGTCTCGGCCTCTCCCTCCTCGGCCGTCTCGTGGCAGGTGTGGCCCTCCTGCCACAGGAACTCGGTCGTGCGCAGGAAGGGGCGGGTGACCTTCTCCCAGCGGACGATGTTGGCCCACTGATTGATGAGGACGGGCAGATCCCGCCAGGACTTGACCCACTTGGCGTACATGTGGCCGATGATGGCCTCCGAGGTCGGCCGGACGGCCAGCCTCTCCTCGAGCTCCTCCTGGCCGCCGACGGTCACCCAGGCAACCTCCGGCGAGAAGCCCTGGACGTGCTCGGCCTCCTTCTTGAGGAAGCCCTCGGGGATGAACAGCGGGAAATAGGCGTTGACGTGACCCGTGGCCTTGATGCGGGAGTCGAGGGCCTTCTGGACGTTCTCCCAGACCGCGTACCCGTGCGGGCGGATGACCATCATGCCCTTCATCGGCGTGTAATCGGCGAGCTCGGCCTTCTGGACGATCTCGACGTACCACTTCGAGAAGTCTTCGCTCTTCGGGGTGATCTGCCTGACCTGCCGTTCCTTCTCGTTCACGTCATCTCCTTGTCTTCGAGCGCTTGAGGATTCTAGCCGCGGCTCCCCCGTTTGTCAAGGAAGGCCCCGGCCCGACTCGGCAATATCCCCCGCGGGTTCACCGGTAGGGGTGATTGACCGGTCCCGGGGCCCGTGAGATCCTGGTCCCGCCAAGTACACAGGAAAAGGAACGCCGCCATGCTGAGCAGGTTCTCCTGGGAGTCCAGGCCCGTCCGGCGCCGACCGCCCGAGCGGGGATTCAAGCTGTCCCTGCCGATGACCGTCGAGGGGCCCGACTCCGACGGGACCTTCTTCCGCGAAGAGACCCTCCTTTCGACCATGAGCCACCAGGGGGCCCTCTTCCCTCTCCGCAGCGCCGTGGCGCTCGGCTCCCGGCTGAAGCTCGTGGTCGCCCTCCCGCCCAAGCTGGGCGAAGGCCGGGACCTCAAGCTGGTCGTCAAGGGCACGATCGTCGATGTCGAGCCCGGCGCCGGGGACGGCGGGGCCCCTCAGGTCGCCATGCGCCTCGAGTCGAGGTACATCATCCAGGCGGACGCCGCTTGACGGGCCGGCCGGCCGGAGCCCCGGCCCCCCGGCGCCTAGCCCCTAAAGGTGAGCCCGGAAGGCCGAATATGACCCCGCGATTCCCCGTGAAAAGCGATGTTTCGGAGCCCTGAGATCTGGGACAATGGCGATCGACATGGACATGGCCAAATCCCTTCCTGACCCCGCCGCCCGAGTTGCGGCCAAGGCCGCCAAGAGGGAGCGCATCTTCGAGCTGGAGATCCCGGCCCTGGTCAAGGGGCTCGACGCCGCGGGACGCAAATTCGAGGAGCGGACGTCCGTCTGCGGCATCAGCGCCCAGGAGGTCTCCTTCCGCCTCAAGGCCCGGCTCATCATCGACTCCCGGGTGACCCTGTTCCTCGACATCCCGCGGACCCTGATCCTCGAGACCCCGCTGCGGATGGTCCTGTCCGGCGCCGTCGTCTACGTCCGCTACGAGGAGGCGAACGACCGGCAGCAGTACATCGTCGTCCGGCCCGACCGCGGCTTCCGGCTCCATCCGAACAGCCTGCCTCCCTCCTGAGGAGGACCGCCCGCCTCACCCCCTCTCACCCCCCGCGCTTGACAAGCCCCAGGGGATTGACTATGATTCCCGCGACCTATGGACAAGCCATCCAAAACTCCCAAATCGCACAAAGGGGCCGAGACCAGCATGGAGAAAAAGAGAACCCCCGCCACCTCGGACTCGAAGATCAGCCTCCTCATCTTCTGCCCGTCCGACATCATCCTCGCCGGGATCCTCAGGGCCCTCGAGTCCGATCCGGACCTGGACATCCTGAACATCGAGAAGAACACCATCGAGTCGTTCATGGACTCGATCAAGAAGCTCAAGCCCCAGGTCATCCTCTTCGCCCACATGGAGGCGCTGCCGAACCTCCGGGAGATCTGCAAGGCCATCCGCGAGATCTCCAAGGCCCAGGGCCGCTCGGAGCTCCTGCTGCTCGGCAGCATCCCCGCCCACGAGGAGATCGTCAACCTCATCAATGCCGGGGCTCGCGGCTACTTCGACCTCAACGACGCCTCGACGCAGCTGCCCGAGGCCGTCCGCGGCATCCACAAGGGCGAGATCTGGCTGCCCCGCGACAAGATGTCCAGCATCATGGACCGCATCATCTCGGTCGTCGGCCGGGACCTCAAGGAAAAGACGCTGGATCAGCTCACGCCCACCGAGTTCCAGGTCCTGCGCCTCATCGGCCAGGGCAAGAGCAACGACGAGATCGCCGAGCTGATGTTCATCAGCAAGAACACCGTCCGCTCCCACATTAAAAGCATCTACGCCAAGCTCGACACCCACAGCCGGCTTCAGCTGGCTCTCTACGCCATCAACTCGGCCCTGTTTTAGGGCCCACAGAGGTTGCCATGACCAAGAAAGCCGCACCGAAAAGGAAAGCCAAGGCCATCCCGGATGACCTGGAGATCAACCGCCGCCGCGAGTGGCGATTCGATTTCCCCCTGGACACGCTCATCGAAGGCAGCCTCGCCGACGGCAACAAGTTCAAGGAGGAGACGCACCTCGAGAACATCTCCTCCGGCGGGGCCTATTTCAGCCTGGACTCGGGCGTCGTCGTCGGCTCGAAGCTCAATCTGTACATCGAGCTCCCGGAGAAGCTGGCCGACGGCAAGAAGCTCCGCCTCCGGGTCGGCGGCATCACCGTCCGCCTTGAGAAGCCCGACAAGAAGACCAAGCGCCAGGGTGTCGCCGTGCGGTTCAGCGATGACTTGTTCAAGGTCGTCCCCGTCAAAAAGGCGGCCAAGAAGAAATAGCGTCCTCCGGGTCGCCTTGACCGGGGGGATCGCCAGCGGCAAATCCGTCGTCGCCCGCCTCCTCGCCGAAAAAGGCTGCATCGTCCGTTCGTCGGACGAGACCGCGCACGCCCTGATGCTCCCCGGCCGGCCCGCCTGGAAGGCGGTCGCCGCCCGCTTCGGTCCGGCCGTCCTCCGCCCCGACGGGACGATCGACCGGTCGCGCCTGGGGCCCATCGTCTTCGCCGACCCGGCCGCCCGCCGCTTCCTCGACCGGCTCGTCCATCCCCTGGTCCTCGCCGAGCACATGAAGGAGGTCCGCCGGATGGAGCGCGAGGGCCGGGCCCGGATCTTCGTGGTCGAGGCCGCGCTGACGGTCGAGGCGGGCTACGCCCGGCATTTCGACCGGGTGGTCGTCGTCCACTGCGGCCGGGCCGAGCAGGTCCGGCGCCTCCGCGCCCGGGACGGCATCGGCCGGGCCGAGGCCCTGCGCCGGATCGGGGCGCAGCTGCCGCGGCGGGAGAAGCTGCGGCACGCCCACTACGCCATCGACGCCTCGGGGTCGCTAGCCGCGACTGTCGGGCAGACCGAGCGCCTTTACGCCCAGCTGGTTTTCGATTTAGGGGTCAAACCTTAAATTTTTTAATTTTTTCAAAAAAACATTTCATCTCACACCGGTAATACCCAAGGCCTGCAGGGAAAATTAAAAAATTTAAGGTTTGACCCCTTCAGGAGGTCTTGGCTTTGGAGAGGAGGGTCTTGAGTTCCTGGCCGGGCCGGAACTTGATCCTCTGGCCCTTCTCGATGCGGATCTGCTTCTGGCGGCGAATGTCCCGGCCGAAGCCCGTCTTCTTGGCCACGACCTTGAAGCTGCCGAAGCCGCGGATCTCGACCTTGTCCTTGTCAGCCAGGGCCTTTTTGAGGGATCCCAAGATGGCCTCGACGACCGACAAAGACCTGGCCCTGTTGAAGTCGGTCTTCTTCTCGATGGCCAGGGCGATGTCGTTCTTGATCATCGAAGTGACTCCTTGCGAGAAAGCGATTTATATATTTAATTTATTGAAAATAAAAAGTCAAGCACAAACATGAGAGGCCGGGCCGGGTTGACGGGACCGGCCCTTGTTCCTATAATGAAGTCGCCGTGCGCGCCAGGATATTCGTCCTTCTCTCGCTGCTCGGGCCCGTCCTCGCCTCCGGGGCCGTCCTCAGGATCAAGGTCGACGCACCCATCCATCCGGTCACCTCCGAGTACGTCGTCGGGGCCATCGAGAAGGCCGACCGCGACGGGGCGGACCTCGTCCTCCTGACCCTGAACACGCCGGGCGGACTCGACACCTCCATGCGCGAGATCGTCGAGAGCATCCTCGGCGCCAGGACCCCGGTCGCCGCCTTCGTCGGCCCGGGCGGCGCGCGGGCCGCCTCGGCCGGCTTCATCATCGCCCTGGCCTGCGACGTCTTCGCCATGGCCCCGGGCACGAGCACGGGCGCCGCCCACCCCGTCGGCATCTCCCTCACGGGCCAGGCCATGGACAGGACGATGGAGGACAAGGTCGTCAACGACGCCGCCGCCTACGTCCGGTCGATCGCCGCGAAGCGGGGCCGGAACGCGGGCCTGGCCGAGGACGCCGTCCGCAAGAGCCTGTCGTACACGGAGAGGGAAGCCCTCGACGGCGGCCTCATCGACCTCGTCGCCGGGACCGAGGAGGAGCTCGTCGCCCGTCTCGACGGCCGGTCCGTCAGGCGCTTCGACGGGACGGAGCGGACGCTGGACCTCGCGGGCAAGCCCGTCGTCGACAGGCCCATGACCTTCCGGCAGAAGTTCCTCCTGACCATTGCCAACCCGAACCTGGCCTACATCCTGCTCATGATCGGCCTCCTCGGCCTCTACTTCGAGTTCTCGCACCCCGGGGCCATCCTGCCGGGCGTCCTGGGAGGCATCTCGCTCCTTCTCGCCGTTTTCGCCTTCCAGATCCTGCCCATCAACTACGTCGGCCTGGGCCTCATCCTCCTGGCCGTCATCCTTTTCGTCCTCGAGATCAAGGTCCAGAGCTTCGGCATGCTGGCCGTCGGAGGGATCGCCGCCATGATCATCGGTTCGCTCATGCTCGTCAAGGCCCCCATCCCCGAGCTCCGGCCCAGCCTGCGCTTCGTCGTCCCCGTCGTCCTCGGCGTCTCGCTGGTCGTCCTCTTCCTCCTGACCCTCGTCCTGCGGGCCCACGCCCGCCGCGCGTCGACCGGGCGCGAGGGGATGGTCGGCGAGGTCGGAACGGCCCGGACCGACCTCTCCCCCGCCGGGAAGGTCTTCGTCCACGGCGAGATCTGGGACGCGGAGGCCGACGGGGCCGTCCGCTCCGGAGAGAAAGTCAAGGTCCTCGAGGTCCTCGAAGGCCTGAGGATCAGGGTCGTCAAAATCTGAGAAGGAGGGAACCGTGATCACCTATCCGATCATCGTCGTCGGACTCGTCGTTCTCTACATCCTAAATTCCATCAAGGTCCTGCGCGAGTACGAGCGCGGCGTCATCTTCCGGCTCGGCCGCGTCCTGCCCCAGCCCAAGGGACCCGGCATCATCCTGGTCTTCGCACCCATCGACCGCATCGTCCGGATCAGCCTCCGGCTCATCACCATGGACGTCCCGCCGCAGGACGTCATCACCCGGGACAACGTCACCGTCAAGGTCAACGCCGTGCTCTACTTCCGGGTCATCGACCCGCTCAAGTGCGTGATCGACGTCCAGGATTATCTCTACGCCACGTCCCAGCTGGCGCAGACGACCCTGCGAAGCCTCCTCGGCCAAGTGCCGCTCGACGACCTGCTCTCGGAACGGGAAAAGCTCAACGCCCGCCTCCAGGAGATCATCGAGCAGCACACCGATCCCTGGGGCATCAAGGTCCAGCTCGTCGAGATGAAGCAGGTCGACCTGCCCGAGAACATGATCCGGGCCATCGCCAAGCAGGCCGAGGCCGAACGCGAGCGGCGGGCCAAGGTCATCCACGCCGACGGCGAATTCCAGGCCGCCGACAAGCTGACCCAGGCCGCCAACATCATCTCCCAGAACCCGCAGGCGCTCCAGCTCCGCTTCCTCGGAACGCTGACCGAGATCGCCACGGAGAAGAACTCGACCATCGTCTTCCCCCTGCCCCTTGAGCTTTTCAAGGCCTTCACCTATGATAAGGGCCAGGAGAAATAACCCATCTGATGAAGAACAAAGATTTCCGCGAGATCCAGGTCTCGAGCTCCCTGCTCGTCGTCATCTTCCTCGGCGTGCTCGCCCTGGGCGTGTTCATCTTCCTTCTGGGGGTCTCGGTCGGGAAGAAACAGGTCCGCCTCTCCGCGCCGACCCAGGTCGTCACGCAGCAGATCCCCGAGCCGGTCAAGGAGGCTCCGGTCCGGCCCGCCCCCGCCGACACCGAGGCGGTCCTCAAGGCGGCGCCGTCCCAGCCCGCCGTGAAGCCGCCCCCGTCCCCGACCCCGGCCTCCGCGCCCACCTTGAAGCCGGCCGCGTCCGCCGCGAAGCCCCCGGCCGCGGCGAGCGGCCTGTACTACGTCCAGGTCGCGGCCTTCAACGACCGGGCCCAGGCCCTGGCGCTCGCCGACAAGTACAGGAAACAGGGCTACACCGTGGTCGTGACCGACCCCAGGCCCTCCGACACGAAATCCTGGTACCGGGTCCGGCTGGGAGGGTACGCGTCCAGGGACCGGGCGGACGGCCTGCTCGACAAGCTCAACGCGGCGGCCGGGAAGAAGACCGACTTCCGCGTTGTCCAGGACTGATCTCCCCATCGAACGAAGGACAACGAAGCCATGACACCCGCCGACAGCAAGACCCTCGATATCAAGTCCCGGCTCAACGGCCTCTTCGCGAAAGTCGAAGAGGTCCGAGGTTTTCTTTGACCTTGCTCACAAGAACGCCGAGCTCGAGGCGGTGAACGCCCGCCTGGCCTCCCCCGAGGTCTGGCAGGACCAGAAGGCCTCCCAGGCCCTCCAGCAGAAGAAGAAGCTCCTCGAGAAGGACATCCGGTTCTTCAAGGGCGTCCTGGTCCAGAAGGAGGAGCTCGAGGTCCTGACCGAGCTCGCGGCCGAAGGCGAGAGCGTCGAGGCCGACACCGAGGCCGCCGCGGCGCGGCTCGAGAAGGCCCTCGCCGAGGCCGAGCTCCTGGCCCTCTACGCCGACGAGGACGACGGCCGCAACGCCATCATGACCATCCACCCCGGCGCGGGCGGGACGGAGTCCCAGGACTGGGCCCAGATGCTGCTCCGGATGTATCTGCGTTACGCCGAGCGCAAGGGCTTCAAGGCCGAGATCCTCGACCACCAACCCGGCGAGGAGGCGGGTCTCAAAAGCGCGACCATCCGTCTCGAGGGCGATTTCGCCTTCGGCAACCTCAGCCAGGAGACGGGCGTCCACAGGCTCGTCCGCATCTCGCCCTTCGACGCCGCCAAGCGGCGCCACACCTCCTTCGCCGCGGTCTTCGCCTACCCCGAGATCGACGAGGACATCCAGATCGACGTCAATCCCGACGACCTGCACATCGACACCTACCGGGCCTCGGGCGCCGGCGGGCAGCACGTCAACCGCACCGATTCGGCCGTTCGCATCACCCACGTCCCGACCGGCATCGTCGTCCAGTGCCAGAACGAGCGCTCCCAGCACAAGAACAAGGCCACCGCCATGAAGATCCTCAAGGCCCGGCTCTACGAGCTCGAGAAGATGAAGCAGAACGCCAAGCTGGAAAAGCTCGAGGACACGAAATCCGAGATCGCCTGGGGGAACCAGATCCGTTCCTACGTCCTCCACCCCTACCGCATGATCAAGGACATGCGGACCCGGGTGGAGACCGGGGACACGGACCGCGTCCTCGACGGCGACCTCGACGAATTCATCAAGGCGGCGCTAGTTCTCCGGAAGAAGACCGGCGCGGCCGCGGCGTGAAGGGACCCGACATGACCCAAGAGGACAAGAAGGCCGCCGAAGGGGCTGACGGGCCGGGCGGGGCGGACTTTCTGCCGCCCCTCGAGTTCGGCTCCATCGTCGTCCTGCTCTACCTGCCCGCCCTCGTCCAGCTCGGCCTCGTGGAGGACCCGGCGACCGGCGGACCGCGCGAGAACCTCGGGTTGGCCCGGCGGAGCATCGACCTCCTCGACCTCCTCAGGGACAGGACCAAGGGGAACCTCGAGCCCGAGGAGAAGACATTCCTCGACGGCGTCCTCGACCAGCTCAAGCTGGCCTACCTCAAGAAGACCGACGCCGTGAAGATGTAGGGCATGGTCGTCTACCGCGGCCTCGACGACCCCCGCCTCCTCGCCCGCCCCGCCGCCGTGGCCGTGGGGAATTTCGACGGCCTCCACCTCGGCCACCGGAAGATCCTGGACCGCCTCTGCGCGGCGGCCGGCGAGCGCGGCCTGCGCTCGCTCGTCCTGACGTTCGAGCCCCATCCCGAGAGGGCGCTCGGCCGGAGGTCGGTCCTCATGATCGACACGCCGGAGGGACGCCTGGAGCGCCTCCGCGGGACGTGCGTCGACGCGGTCGTCCTCATCCCCTTCGACCGGGCCTTCGCCGGCCTCGGCTGCCGGGAGTTCGTGGACGACGTCCTCCGGACCCGGCTCGGGGCCGAGGAGGCCGTCGTGGGCCGGGGCTTCCGCTTCGGGCGGAACAGGCGCGGCGACACGGCCCGCCTGCGGGCCCTCGGCCGGAAGGCCGGCCTCCGCGTCCACGTCGTGCCGCCGGCCGTCGTCGGCGGCCGCACCGTGAGCTCGACGGCCGTCCGGCGGCTGCTCGCCCGGGGCCGCGTCGAAGAGGCGGCCCGCCTGCTCGGACGGCCCTACGAGATCTCGGGCCGCGTCGTCGGGGGCCGCTCCCGCGGCCGGCGCATCGGCTTCCCGACGGCCAACCTGGAGACCCCGAACGAGATCCTGCCCGGGGGCGTCTTCGTCACGGAGACCGTCCGGGGCGGCCGGGCCTTCGCCTCGGTCACCAGCGTCGGCACCAACCCGACCTTCGGGCCGGGTTCCCTGAGCGTCGAGACCCTCCTGCTCGATTTCCGCGGCTCCCTCTACGGGAGCGTCCTCACCGTCCGTTTCCTGGCCCGGCTGCGCTCGACCCGCAAGTTCGGCGGCGCCGCGCCGCTCGCCGCCCGGATCGGACGGGACGTCGACGCGGCCCGCGCCTGGCTCGCCCGCCGGGGTTGACATTTCGCCGGGCTTCGGGCATGTTCATGGGCGAGAACCCCGTCCCGAGGAGTGCCTTCATGGATGAGAAGATCAAGGCCCGGATCATGGACGCCACCCGGATCCGCCGCGTCCTGGCCCGCGTCGCCACGGAGATCATCGAGAGGAACCGCGACCTCAGGAACCTTGTCATCGTCGGCGTCAAGACCCGCGGCATCGCCATCGGCAAGCGCGTCGCCCGCCTGGTCCGGGAGCTCGAGGGGGTCGACATCCCCGTCGGCATCCTGGACATCTCCCGCCACCGCGACGACGTGCCGACCGCCCGGGCGAAGGCGGCCATCAAGCCGGACGACCTCGGTTTCTCCGTCATCAAGAAGGACGTCCTGCTCGTCGACGACGTCCTGATGACCGGGCGGACGATCCGGGCCGCCATGGACGCCCTCATCGACCTCGGCCGCCCTCGGACGATCCAGCTCGTCGTCCTCGTCGACCGGGGCCATCGCGAGCTGCCCGTCCGGCCCGACTACGTCGGCAAAGTGCTGCCGACCTCGCGCCGCGAGATCGTGCGGGTCCGGCTCGAGGAGATGGACGGGACCGACGAGGTCCTCATCGCCGAGCCGGTCAAGGCCGCCCGGGGCAAAAAGCGTTGAGACTGCTCGTCCGCGGCGGCCGGGTCGTCGACCCCTCGTCCGGCCTCGACGGCGTCCGCGACGTCCTCGTCGACGGCGCCTCGATCGCCGCCGTGGCGCCGCGCCTCGACGTTGCCGCGGACCTGACCGTCGACGCGCGCGGCTTCGTCGTCGTGCCCGGGCTCATCGACATGCACGTCCACCTTCGCGAGCCCGGCTTCGAGGCCAAGGAGACGATCGCAACGGGCGTCCGGGCCGCGGTCCGGGGCGGCTTCGCGACCGTCTGCGCGATGCCCAACACCGACCCCATCAACGACGGCCCCGAAGTGACGGCCCGGATCCTCGCCGCGGCCCGCCGGGCCGGCTTGGCCCGTGTCCTGCCCATCGCCGCGGTCACGCGGGGCTCCGGCGGCGCGGAGCTCGTCGACATGGCCGCGCTCGTCGCCGCCGGCGCGGCGGCCTTCTCCGACGACGGGCGCCCGGTCGCCGACAGCCGGGTCATGGCCAGGGCCCTCGAGGCCGCGGCCGCGGCCGGAGCCCTGGTCATCGACCACTGTGAGGACAGGGCCCTCGCCGCGGGCGGGGCCATGCACGAAGGGGCCGTATCGGCCCGGCTCGGCCTTCCCGGGATCCCCTCGGCTGCCGAGGACGTCATGGTCGCCCGCGATATCGTCCTGGCCGAGGCCCTGGGGGTCCGCGTCCACATCGCCCACCTGTCGACCGCGGGCGGGGTCCGCATGGTCGGCGAGGCCCGGGCGCGGGGCGCCATGGTCACGGCCGAGGCGACGCCGCATCACTTGTTCCTCACAGACGAAGCCCTCGCGACGCGCGACGCGAGCTTCAAGATGAACCCGCCCCTGCGTGCCGCTCCCGACGTCGCGGCCCTCGTCGAGGGGCTCCGGACGGGCGTCGTCGACGTCATCGCCACCGATCACGCCCCCCACACGGCCGGGGAGAAGGCCCGGGAGTTCACGGACGCCCCCTTCGGCGTCGTCGGCCTCGAGACGGCCGTCTCTCTCGTCCTCGACCGCCTCGTCGCGCCGGGCACCATCACCCTGGCCCGGTTCGTCGAGCTGTTCTCCGTCAATCCGGCGCGCCTGCTCGGGCTGTCCGGTAAAGGCCGCATCGCCCCTGGCGCGGACGCCGACCTGACCCTGCTCGACCTCGGCCTCGCCGTGACGGTCGACAGGGACCGGTTCGAATCCAAGGGCAGGAACACGCCGTTCGACGGCTGGAAGCTCAGGGGCGGACCGGTGGCGACCGTCGTCGGCGGGCGGATCGCCTACCCCTTCGACGGAAGGGTCGCGGAGCGGCGGCCGTGAGCCCCGACGCGAAGAAGCTGGCCCGCCTGGAAAAAGCGGTCGGGCACGTCTTCAGGGACCGGGCCCTGCTGACCAGGGCCCTGACCCACAGCTCCCACGCCTACGAGACGCGGCCGGGCGAGCCCGCGGACAACGAGCTGCTCGAGTTCCTCGGCGACTCGGTCGTCGGCCTCGTCGCCGCCGAGTTCGCTCTGTCCTCCTTCCCCGGGAGGAACGAGGGCGAGCTGTCGAAGCTCAAGGCCTCGGCGACGAGCACCCTGGCCCTGGCCCGGCTGGCCCGGTCGATCAAGCTCGACAAGATCATTCTTCTCGGCCGGGGCGAGGAGAAGAGCGGCGGCCGCGGGAAGGTCTCGATCCTGGCCGGCGCGTTCGAGGCCCTGGCCGGCGCCGTCTACATCGACGGCGGCCTCGAGGCCGCCGCGGGGTTCATCCGGCCGCTCCTCGGCCCGGCCCTCAAGACCGTCAGGTCGGAATCCCAGACGGTCAACAACGCCAAGTCCGCGCTCCAGGAGATCTGTCAGAAGGCGGGCCTGCCCGCGCCGCACTACCTCCTCGTCTCGGAAAAGGGCCCTGCCCACGACCGGACCTTCGTCGTGGAGGTCCGCTTCGGGGACAGGGCCCTGGCCAAGTCCAGGGGCGCCTCGAAGAAGAGCGCCGAGCAAGCCGCCGCGGAGAAGGCCCTCAAGTCCTTTTTCGGGCGCAAGATCAAGCGGATATCGCCGGAGGCTTTCGTTATCGAGGCCAAGGACCTGAACCTGCCCTGACCCTCCCCGGCCCCGCTTCAGGGCCCCATCAGGACGGCGATTGTCCGGAGCGAGGGGACGTTCTGGCAGACGATCTTGATGAGCGCGGTCAGGGGCACCGACAGGATCATCCCCGGGACCCCCCAGAGCCAGCCCCAAAACAGCAGCGAGAAGAAGACCAGGAGCGGGCTGAGCCCGAGCCCCCGGCCCATGACGCGGGGCTCCACGATATTGCCCAGGACGGTGTCCAGGCCGACGACGATCACGAGGATCCAGAACGGCGTCCAGAAGGTCCCCAGCTGGAAGAAGGAAAAGGCGGCAAGGACCGCCGCGGTGATGGCCGACCCGATGTTGGGGATGAAATTGAGAAAGAACGCCAGCAGGCCGAAGAGCGCCGCGAAATCGACGCCGAAAAGGGTCAGGACGGCCCAGACGACCAGTCCGTTGACCAGGCTGATCGCGGTCTTGATGACGAGGTATTTCTGGATCTGGCCGTCGATGGCTCCCATCACCCCCCCGACCCGACCCGACGGCCCCTCGCCCAGGACCCTGGCCAGCTTGGCGGCGGCCCGGCCCCGCCCCGCGAGGATGAACACGAGGAACAGGAAGACGAGAAGGAGCTTGCCGAGCAGGTTGACGAAGGGGCCGATGGACCTGAGGATGAACGCGCCGACCCGGCCGACGTCGAGGCTCGCCAGGACCGAGGAGAGGTCGACGCGGAACGGCCCCAGCCCTTTCCGGAGGAGCGCGGCCAGGTCGGCCAGGCGGGCCTGGTATTTCGGGAGCTCGGCGACGAAGGCCTTTCCGCTCGAATACGCGAGGGCCCCGAAGAGATAGAGAGAGACGAACATCAGGGCCAGGACGACGAGCAGGGCGACCGGCTCGGGGAAGCGGCAGCGGCGGGCCAGGAACGTCAGCGCGGGGTCGACGATGTAGGACAGGAAGACAGCCAGGACGAAGGGGACGAGGACGGGACGGGCCAGCTTCAGGACGACGCCGGCGACGAAGAGGACGACGAGCGCGAGGGCGGCCTTGAAGAACCTGTCTTCGCTCATGCCCGCTCTCCCGGCCGGCCCCGCCGGGCCGCTATTTCGCCGCCCCGGTCGCGGCGAGCGCCTCCGCCAGGGACCGCAGCAGCGCCTCGCCCGCCGCCTCGAGGCCGTCGGGAACGCGCATCGCGCCGCAGAGGACCCGGCCGACCCGGCCGACGTAGAGGTGCTGGCCGTACCGGTTCCGAACGCGGGCGCCGAGCGCGACCTTCTCCGGGGCCTGCCCGTCCCGGGACGAGGCCTCGAGGAGCGCGGCCATCATCGCCTCGGCGTCCTTTTCGGACCCGCCCTCGATGAAGAACCCCTCCAGCTCCCGCCCGCCGGCCTTGTAGGAGGCGACGTAGCCGTCGCGGAGAAAGGCATGGCCCATGAAGTTCTTCTTGACGTACTTTTCGCTGCGGGCGACCAGGCCGTCCGCGGGGAAGGCCCGGACGAGCGCCGGCAGGCCGCCCGCCGTCCTGACGGCGCCGGCGACCTTCGCGCCGACGGCCTCGAGCAGGGCGCCCGTGGACTCCCCGAGGCCGAACCCGAGCATTTTGACGTAGTATCGCGAGACCAGGAAATTGAGCGCCTCGTCCTCGGCGTAACCGAGGTCCCCGACGGCGACGGGGGCGTTCTCCGGATAGCGCTCGGAGCCGAAGATGCCGAAGGCGTTGACGGCGCCGCCCATGTCGTAGATCTCCAGGGTCAGGGTGGCGTCCGCGCCCTTCTTCTCGTAATCGGCGACGATGAGCTCGCGGAAATCGTAGCTCAGGTAGCTCTCGGCGGCGCCGTTGATGTATTCGAAGAGGTCGTCGGGGAAATAGCTCCGCGGCGCCTCCGAGAGCGCCCAGCCGTCCAGCGCGGGGACCATCGCGGCCAGCTCGGGGCCGGCCCGGCGCGCCTGGGTCCGGCCCGGAACGAGCGCCGCGAGGGCCAGGATCCCCGAAACGATCAGAGCGGCCCTGACATTCTTCATGTTCGACCTCCCTCGGACGGTACAGCGCTACTATAGCGAAGGGGTCCGGTCTTGGCAAGCCGGCCGCCCGGCGCTCTCCCCTGCCGGCCGTGTTGACACCCCCCGCCAAATGGCCCATCATGGGACCGCCATGGCCGCGTCGCGGGTCGTCATCGTCAAGGCCGCGAACCTATGGAGGTCCGACGGCGCGCCGGACCCGGACGTCGTCGCCAGG
Organism: uncultured Eubacteriales bacterium; assembly: GCA_964517245.1. GTDB lineage: Bacteria > Acidobacteriota > Aminicenantia > Aminicenantales > Saccharicenantaceae > RBG-16-66-30. The sequence goes on from CAZFBC010000006.1 coordinate 27,718, forward strand.
ATGTGCGCCAGGGGTTTCGCCCGGCTGACCGGCGCGGGCGACGATGCGGGGGCTGTCTCGGCCCTGTTCCGGGCCGACGAGCGGGTCGGCATCAAGGTCAACACGATCGGCGGAAAGCTCCTCAGCACGCGTCCGGAGGTCGCATTGACCCTCGCCGTTTGGCTTGCCGCGAACGGCCTCCGGGGACAGCACCTGACCGTTTGGGACAGAACGACAAGGGAGCTCCGCGGGGCCGGCTACCCGACCGGCGCCGGCCGCGACGGGATCCGGGTCCTCGGCACGGACGCCGACGGCATCGGCTACGGCCCCGACCTCGTCTCCCACCTGGACGTCGGAAGCCTCTTCTCCAGGATCCTGACCGAACGGGTCACGGCGTCGATCAGCCTGGCCGTCCTCAAGGACCACGGCATGGCCGGCGTCACGGCGGGAATGAAGAACTATTTCGGGGCCATCCACAATCCCAACAAGTACCACGACTCCCGTTGCGACCCGTACGTCGCCCAGGTGTTCGACGCGCCCCCGGTCCGGACCCGGCACCGCCTCAGTATCATCGACGCCCTCGTCGTCCAGTTCCACCGCGGGCCGTCCTATCACGCCCGGTGGGCGGCAAAGTTCGGCGCGCTGATGTTCAGCCTCGATCCGGTCGCCGCCGACGCCGCCGGCTGGGCGGTTATCGACCGGCTCCGGGCCGGCGCGGGCCTGCCTTCGCTCGCGGACGAAGGCCGGGCGCCGAGTTATCTGGCCACGGCCGAGAGGATGGGGCTCGGCCGGGCGGGTCCGGAGGGCGTCGAGACTATCGAGGAGGTCGTCGGTTGAGGCGCCGCAGCTTTCTCCGGAGCGCGGCCGGGGCCGGCCTGGCCCTCGGCGCCGGCCTGCCCTCGCTCCGCGCTCCCCTGGCCGCCTTCGGGGCCGGGCCGAACCTTTCGCGCGTCGAGGCCCGCTACTACGTCAAGCTCCCCGACCGCGAGATCGAATGCCGGCTCTGTCCCAGGTTCTGCCGGCTCGGGGACAAGGAGAGGGGCTACTGCGGCGTCCGGGAGAACATCGGCGGCACCTACTATTCCCTCGTCTACGGGAAGGTCTGCAGCCTCAACGTCGATCCCATCGAGAAGAAGCCGTTCTTCCACGTGCTGCCCGGGACGAGCGCCCTGTCGTTGGCCACGGCGGGCTGCAACGTCAACTGCAAGTTCTGCCAGAACTGGGAGATCTCCCAGGTCAGGCCGGAGCAGGTCGAGGCCCACGATCTCCCGCCCGAGGCCGCGGCGGCCCGCGCCCTTGCGTCGCGATGCCCCTCGATCGCCTACACCTACACGGAGCCGACGGTCTTCTTCGAATACATGTTCGACACCGCCGTCCGGGCCCGCCGCCGAGGCGTCCGGAACGTCGTCGTGACGGGCGGCCACATCAACCCGGAGCCGCTCCGGGACCTTCTCGACGTCGTCGACGCGGTCAAGGTCGACCTCAAGGGCTTCACGGACCGTTTCTACGCCGACTACGTCCGCGGCGAGCTCAAGCCCGTGCTCGAGACCGTCCGGGCCGTGGCCGCGTCCAAGGCCTGGCTCGAGATCGTCTACCTGGTCATCCCGACCCTGAACGACCGCCTGGATTCCATCCGCGAGATGGCCCGCTTCGTCAGGGACGAGGCCGGCGCCGACGTCCCCCTCCACTTCTCGCGGTTCCAGCCGATGTATCTCGTCAAGAACCTTCCCCCGACGCCGGTGTCGACGCTCGAGGCCGCCCGCCGGGCCGCCCTCGAGGAGGGGCTCCGCTTCGTCTACGTGGGCAACGTTCCCGGACACGCGGGCGAGAGCACCGTTTGCCCCGGATGCGGCGCCGTCGTCGTCGGGCGGACCGGATACCGCGTCGAGGCCGTCCGGCTGAAAAAGGGCAGGTGCGAAGCATGCGGGACGACCATCCCCGGGCTCTGGGCCTGAACCCCCGGCTCCCGGCCTTCCTCCTGGGCTTCATGGCGACGTCCTTCCAGATCTATCTCCTCCGGGAGTTCTCGGCCCAGTTCTACGGCAACGAGATCACGTTCGGGCTCTTCCTCGGCTCGTGGCTGCTCTGGGGCGGTCTGGGCAGTCTCGTCCGGCCCAAGGGCCGGCCGGGTCCCGGGGCGGCCCGTCTGGCGGGCCTTTACGGCGTCGCCGTGGCCCTTTTCTTCGCCGGCCTCGTCGGGCTGAGGTTCTCCCACAGGCTGTTGGGCGTCCTGCCGTCCGAGCTGACCGGCCTCGTCCCCGCCGCCGGCTTCGCCCTTCTCCTCGGCCTGCTCCTGAGCTTTCCCCTGGGGCACTATTTCGTCCTCAACGCAGGATATCTCGGCGGCGACGTCGCTTCCGTCTACATCCGGGAATCGGCCGGCGCGGCGACGGCCGGCCTCCTGGTCCACTTCCTCCTCGTTCCGCATCTGTCGAACTGGGAAGGCGCCGCGGCCGCGGGCGCCGCGACCTGCCTTCTCGCGCTCGCCGGCATGCGACCGGCCCGGCTGAGCGCCGCCGCGCCGGTCGCGGCCCTCGTCCTCGCCGCCGTCCTGGCCCGGCTCGACCTGCCTTCCCAGAAACTGGCCTGGAAGCCCCTGCGGCTGGTCGAAACCGCCGATACCCGCTTCGGCAGACTGCAAGTCATCCGGAACGAGGAGCAGGTGACCTTCTTCGACAACGGCCTGGCCGCCTTCACCCACCCCGACTACGGGGCGGCGGAGGAAGCGGTCCACTTCGCCCTGCTCCAGCGCGACGGGACGCGACGCGTCCTCATCATCGGCGGCGGGATCGGGGGAGGCGCCGCGGAAGCTCTCAAGCACCCGGGCGTCCGGGCCGACTGCGTCGAGCTCGATCCGGCCGTCATCCGCCTGGCCCGCCGGCATCTTTCCGGGAAGGCGCTCGCGGCGCTCGAGGACCCCCGCGTCCGGCTGTTCCACACCGACGGGCGGTCGTTTCTCGGGCGGACGGAAGACCTCTACGACGCCGTCCTCCTCAACCTGCCCGCGCCGGCCACGGCCCAGATCAACCGCTACTACACGCGGGAGTTCTTCCTCGAGGTCCGGGACAAGCTCGCTCCCGACGGGGTCTTCGGCTTCGTCGTCCCGTCGGCCGAGAACTACATCAGCGAAGACCTGAGCCAGCTGTTGAGCTCCCTCGCCGCGACCCTGCGCGGGGTCTTCGGACGAGTGGCCGCCGTTCCCGGTCCGACCTGCGTCTTCCTGGCCTCGGACGGCCCTCTCACGGTCGACGCCGGACTCCTGGCCCGGGCGATCGCCCGGGCCGGCCTCGTCTCCCGCGCGGTCAGCGCGGCCATGCTCCCCTCCCGGCTCGACCCCGCGCGCGTCGGCTACCTCGAAGCCAAGCTGGCCTCGCCGCGGGCCCGGATCAACCGCGACCTCGTCCCGGTGTGCTACTACTTCCACTCCCTTCTCTGGGCGGGTCAGTTCCGCGGCCTCGAGTCGAAGGTGCTGCGGGCCGCCGGGCGGCTCGCGCCGTTCTGGCTGTTGGACGCGCCCCTGGCCCTCCTCGCCCTCGGGCTCGCCGGCCTGGCCTGGAGAGGGGGGCGCTCGCCCGCGCGCCACCTCGTGCCCGTGGCCGTCATGGGCCTGACCACGATCGTCGTCGAGATCGCCGTGTTCATCGCCTTCCAAGCCCGTTTCGGCTTCGTCTACGGCCGAATACCACTCCTGCTCGCCTTGTTCATGGCGGGCATGACACTCGGCGGCCTGGCGTCCCGGAGGAGTCGTAAGCCCGGACGGTCCGAGCCCGCCGCCGTGCAGGCCGGTTTCGTCCTCCTGCTCCTCGCCGCGCTCGGGACCCTCTCCGGGACGGGCGGAGAGATCGCGCCATTCGCTCTCCTCTTCGCCTTCGGAGGCCTCGGTGGCCATCTTTTCGTGTCGGCCAACAGGCGCCTGCTCGCCGAGACGCCCCATCCGGGGCTCGCCTACGGCGTCGACCTGCTGGCCTCGTTCGCCGGCGTCGTCTTCGCCTCGGCCCTGCTCATCCCCCTCTTCGGCGTTCCGGCCGTCGTGCTCCGCCTCGTCGTCCTCAACTCCCTCTGCCTCCTTTTCCTCCTCGCCGCCTCGCGGCGCTGAGAGAGGCCCCCTGTAACTTTTCGGGGCGGCGCGGGATTGTACTATAATAGCCTTTCGAGGCCGACCGAGAATGTTCGAAGAATTCGTGCCCGCACCGGAGAACAAAGGGCGGTCGCCGCGCGACAAGGCCATCGGGGTCCTCGCCACCCTGTTCTTCCACGCCCTGCTCGGCCTTCTCGTCTATCACGGCCGTTTCACCGTCAAGATCCTCCCCTTCGAGAGGGATTCCGTCCGCAACGTCGTCATCGTGCCCCCGCTCCAGGTCAGCATCCCGCGGATCGTCGGCGGGAGAGGCCTCGCCGAGGTCCCGGTCGA
>CAZFBC010000007.1:0-285 GCA_964517245.1 uncultured Eubacteriales bacterium
GCCCGGTCCATGCCCGTCCTGGAGAACATCAAGAAGATCTTCGCCAAGGAGAAGCCCCTGGCCGGCGTGCGCATCGCGGCCTGCCTCCACGTGACCTCGGAGACGGCCAACCTGATGGAGGCCCTCAAGCTGGGCGGGGCCGACGTCCGGCTCTGCGCGTCCAACCCCCTCAGCACCCAGGACGACATCACCGCCGCGCTGGTCAAGGACCACAAGATCCCCGTGTTCGCCGTCAAGGGCGAGGACCACAAGACCTATTACCGCCACATCCTCCAGGCCCTGGAC
>CAZFBC010000007.1:295-31192 GCA_964517245.1 uncultured Eubacteriales bacterium
ACGACAGGACGTCAGCCCCACGACCCGGTTGGGCCACGGCCCGGCCATCACCATGGACGACGGGGCCGACCTCGTCACGGTCACCCACTCCAAGAGGCGGGCCCTGCTCCCGGGCATCCTGGCCGGGACCGAGGAGACGACCACCGGCGTCATCCGGCTGAGGAGCATGGCCAAGAGCGGCGTCCTGGGCTATCCCATCGTCGCCGTCAACGACGCCCAGACGAAGCACCTGTTCGACAACCGCTACGGGACGGGCCAGAGCACGCTCGACGGCATCCTGCGGGCGACCAACGTCCTGCTCGCGGGGCTGAAGTTCGTGGTGGCCGGATACGGGATGTGCGGCAAGGGCGTGGCCATGAGGGCCCGCGGCGCCGGCGCCCACGTCATCGTCACGGAGATCGACCCCGTCCGGGCCATCGAGGCGGTCATGGAGGGCTACGAGGTCATGCCCATGGCCGCGGCCGCTCCGCTCGGGGACGTCTTCCTGACCGTGACCGGCAACAAGTCCGTCATCCGCGCGGAGCACTTCCGGCGGATGAAGGACGGGGCCATCGTGGCCAATGCCGGCCATTTCAACGTCGAGATCGACATCCCCGCCCTGGCGGCGCTCTCCCGCCGCAGGAGACGGGTCCGCGAGTTCGTGGACGAGTACACGCTGCGGGACGGGCGGAGGATCCATCTGCTCGGCGAAGGGCGCCTCATCAACCTGGCCGCGGCCGAGGGGCACCCGGCCATGGTCATGGACATGAGCTTCGCCAACCAGGCCCTGAGCGTGCGCTGGCTGCTCGCCCGCGCCGGGAGCCTCGAGAAGACGGTGTTCCCCGTTCCGGCGGACATCGACGCGGAGATCGCCGCGATGAAGCTGGCCTCCATGGGCGCCGCCGTCGACAAGCTGACGGCCGCCCAGAAGAGATACCTGGCCGGCTGGCAGGAAGGGACCTGAGCCGGGCCCCCGGTCAGGCCCCGGCCACCCCCTTCTCGCGGATCTGCCTGAGGTACTCGGTGATCGCGGCCCGGGATTCCGCGTCCGTCACCTTTTCCGAGACCTTGAGGAAGAGCTCCTTGGCCCTGACGTAGTCGCCGGCCTTGAAGCGGGCCACGGCGAGGTTGTAGCTGAAACGGGCCTCCTCGGGCACGATCTTGACCGCCGTCTCGTACGAGAGGATGGCCTCGTCGAGCCGGCCGAGCCTCTCCAGGACGAGGCCTTTGAGGTCGTGGGCCATGGCGAACCGGGGCTTGATGTCCACGGACTTCCCGGCGTTGTCGAGGGCCTCGTCGAACCGGCTCTCGAGGACGTAGAGCTTGGCCAGGTTGTAGTAGGGCGATTCCCGGTTCGGGTAGGCCGCGTCGGCGAGGGCCGTCTTCCAGGCGTTCTCGGCCAGCTCGAGGTGACCCATCTGCTGGTAGACGATCCCCAGGTTGTTGTAGACGTCGGTGAACTGGGGATTGATCTCCAGGCTCTTCTTGTAGGCCTTGACCGCCTCGTCGAGGCGCCCCTTGGAGGCGTGGGCCAGCCCCAGCATGTTCCAGGCCTGGTAGAACCGCGCGTCGAGGGACAGGGACTTGACGAAGTACTTGACGGCCTCGTCGACGTTGTTCTGGTTGAGGTGGAACAGCCCGAGATTGTACTGGTACTTCGGGTCGTTCTCCCGCAGCTTCTCGATCTTGGACTGCGACGACGCGCAGAAGGCCAGGCCGGCGCAGACGGCCAAAACGGCGATCGCTCTGATTCGCATCCTTTCCCTCCTCGTCTCGGGTTCCCGGCGTCACTCCGCCTTGAGGGTCCGGGACATCAGCTCCTCCACGGCCGCCCGGGGCGACTTGCCCCGATAGAGGACCTGGTAGATCTGCTCGGAAATGGGCATCTCGACGCCCTTGGCGCGGGCGATCCTGCGGGCGGCGACCGTCGTGTGGACGCCTTCGGCGACCATCCTCGTCCCGGCCAGGATCTCGGCGAGCGTCCGGCCCTGAGCCAGGGCCTGACCGACCCGGTGGTTCCGGCTGAGCTCTCCCGTGCAGGTCAGGACGAGGTCGCCGATCCCGGCCAGCCCGGAGAAGGTCTCCCGGCGGGCGCCCAGGGCCAGCCCGAGCTTGGTGATCTCGACGAGCCCCCGGGTGATGAGGGCGGCCCGGGTGTTCAGTCCGAACTCGAGCGCGTTGGCGATCCCCGCGGATATGGCGACGACATTCTTCAAGGCGCCCGCGACCTCGACCCCGGCGACGTCGCTCGACGTGTAGGCCCGGATGACCAGGCTCGACACGAGCCGCTGGACCTCGCGGGCCGCGTCCTGGTCGCGAGAGGCGACGACCAGGGCCGTGGGGTTGCCCGACGCGACCTCCCTGGCGAAGCTCGGCCCGGAGAGCACGGCCAGGCGGGGACGGGTCCGGGCCGGGAAGATCCCCTCCATGACCTGGCTCATCCGCATCAGGGTCTTCTTGTCGAAGCCCTTAGTCAGGCTGACCGCGATCTGGTCGCGCCGCAGGACCGGGGCGATGCGGCCGTAGACGTGCCGGCAGAACTGGGACGGCACGGCGATGAAGACGACCTGGCCGAAGGCCGCGGTGGCCTTGAGATCGGTCGAGAACTCGACGTTGTCCGGGAACCGGAAGCCGGGCAGGAAGGCCGCGTTCTCCCGGGACCTCCGGGCTTCCCGGCAGATGTCCTCTTCGCGGATCCAGAGGCGGGTCGGCAGGCCTATCGACCCGAGGTAGCGGGCGAACGCCGAGCCCCAGCTCCCTCCGCCGATGACGCCCGTGTTCATGTCGGCCTCTCCCCGAGCTTGCGCTCCCGGCCCGCGAGCAAGCGCCCGATGTTGGCCCGGTGCTGGAAGACGATGAGCGCGGCAACGGCCAGTCCGACCGCGGCCACCGCTGGGGGCCCGCCCCGGGCGAGGACGAACGCGGGGAAGACCAGCGAGGCCAGGATGGATCCCAGGGACACGTAGCGGGTGAGCCCGACGGCCACGAGGAACAGGCCCAGGCTGGCCAGGCAGGCCGCCGGGGCGATCGCGGCATAGGCCCCGAGGGACGTGGCCACGCCCTTGCCGCCGCGGAACCCGATCCAGACGGGAAAGCAGTGGCCGACGACGGCGAGAAGCCCGCACGCCGCGGCGAAGGCCGGATCGGCGGTGAGCCTCAAGGCCAGGAGCACGGGCAGGAAGCCCTTGAGGACATCGACGACGGCCACGGGGAGGGCGGTCTTCCAGCCCCCGACCCGGAGGACGTTCGTGGCGCCCGTGCTCCGGCTGCCGAACTCCCGGACATCCTTCCGCCCGGTCAGCCGCACGAGCATGTAGCCCGTCGGGATGGACCCGAGGAGATAGGACGCGACGGCGCACAGGATCTTGGTCATGACAATCCGGCCTCCGCGACGATCTTGTATTCGGCGCCCCCGGGCCCGAGGCGGCTCTCGAAGAGCGCGATCTTGCCCGCGGTCATCCCGCCAAAAGTTTCCCGGCCGCGCCTTTCGAGCTCGGCCACGGCGTCCCCGATCCGGGCCGGCCCCTTGACCCGGCCGAGGGTCAGGTGCGGCCGGAAGGGGCGCTCCTCGCGTTCGAATCCCTCGGCCTCGAGCGCCAGTTCGAGATCGGTCTGCAGGGCCATGAGACCGGGCTCGGCCGCGAAACCGACCCAGAGGACGCGCGGGGCCCGCTCGCCCGGGAAAACGCCCGTCCCCTCGGCCCGGAGCGGGAAGGCGCGGTGGCGGGCGGCGACCTCGCCGAGGACCGTCTTCACCCGCGACGCCCGGGACTCGTCGATCTCACCGAGGAACTTCAGGGTCAGGTGAAGCCCTCCGGGCTGCGCCCACCGGACGTCGGCCCGCGTGGCCTTCAACGCCAGGATGAGAGCCTGGATCGGCTCGCGGATCCCGGGCTCGAGGTCGATGGCGACGAAGGCTCTCACTGGGCTATCCCGCGTTCCATTATAAGACCTTTCGCCGGCGGTTGGTAAGGGATTTTCTCACCATGTCGAGGGCTTTCTGCGACGCCTGGAACTTGACCTCGGCCCGGCCCCCGAAAAAGAGGCGCCTGCGGACGGCGACGCCGCGGCTCCCGGCCAGGGCGATGTAGACGAGCCCCGCGGGCTTGCGGGGCGTCCCGCCGCCGGGACCGGCGATCCCGGTCACGGCCAGGCCGAGGTCGGCCCCGGACGTCCTGCGGATGCCGAGAGCCATGCTCCGGGCGACGGCGGCGCTGACCGCCCCGTGGCGGTCGATGAGGGCGGCGGGCACGCCGAGCCTCTTCCTCTTGGCCGCGTTCCCGTAGACGACGGCGGACTCGAGGAAATAGGCCGAGCTCCCGGGAACATCGGTCAGCCGGTGGCCGATGAGGCCTCCCGTGCAGGATTCGGCGCAGGCGATCGTCACCCGGCTGTCCCTGAGAAGACGGCCGACGACCTCCTCGAGGCTCGATCCGTCGCGGGAATAGATCCAGGGCCCCAGGGCACCGGAGATCGCGCCCTCGAGCCCGTCGAGCAGGGCTTCCGCCGGGGCCTTCGGACCCCCGCCGCCGACGGTCAGCCGGATCGACAGATCGCCGGGGCTGGCCAGGGTGGTCACGGTGACCCCCGGCGGCACGGCCGCGTAGAACGTCTTCATCCGGGCCTCCATGGCCGACTCGCCCAGGCCCGTGAGCCGGATCACGCGCCGGACCGTCGCGCCCGCGCGTCCTGCGGCCAGGCGGGGCAGGACGGCCCTCTCGAACATCGGCCGGATCTCGCGGGGCGGCCCGGGGAGGAGGGCGATGCGGCGCCGGCCGGCCTCGAGCCAGAGCCCCGGGGCTGTGCCGTTGGGGTTCTCCAGCACCTCGGCTCCCTCGATCACGTAGCACTGCTTGAGGTTCGAAGCGGACATGGGGAGCCCCCGGCGGCGGAACCTCTCCCGGATGCGGGCCCGGATCGCCCCTCTGAAGACGAGCTTCCGTCCCAGGACCTTGGCCAGGGTCTCCCTCGTCCGGTCGTCCTCGGTCGGGCCGAGGCCCCCCATGCAGAGGATGAGCCGTGAGCGGCCGAGGGCGGTCCGGAGGGCCCGGGCGAGGTCGCGCTCGTCGTCGCCGACGATCGTCTTGAACGAGACCTCGATGCCGATCGCGTTCAGGCCCGCGGTCAGGAACAGCGAATTGGTGTCCTGGAACTCCGGGGTCAGGAGCTCCGTGCCGACGGCGATGATCTCTGTCTTCGTCATGTTGGGCGCTCAGAGCGCGATCAGGGCCAGGCGGACGGCGGCGGCCGCGGCGAGTCCGGCCGCGAGGTCGTCGGCCATGATCCCCCAGCCGCCGGGGAGCCTTTCCAGCCTCCGGATGGGCCAGGGCTTGATGATATCAAAAAAGCGGAAGAGCGCGAAAGAGGCCGCCACCGTCAGCCACGCGCCCGGGAGGAAGGCCAGGGCGACGAGCTGGCCGCAGACCTCGTCGATCACGATGCGGCCGGGGTCGGGACGCCCGAGGGCGGCGGCGTGGGCTCCGGACGCGGCGACGCCGGCGGCCAGAAGGGCGGCGACGAGAAGGACGTAGGCCGGCCGCGGCAGCCCGTGCAGGGCGACGACGTAGGCCAGGGCGGCCACGGCGCTCGCGGCCGTGCCCGGGGCGACGGGGACGAGCCCGACGCCGAAGAACGTGGACAGAACGCCGGCCGGCGTCTTCATGGCGCCAGCCTCCCCGAGAGATCGTAGGCGCCGGCCGAGTCGAGGACGACCCGGACGAGGGCCGACGGCGGCTCGCTCATTCCGGGCGGCAGGACGAAGCGCACGACCCCGTCGACCTCCGGCGCCTGGAAACGTCCGCGCCCGAGCCACCGGCCCTCTTTCTTCGGATCGGGGCCCTCGACAAGGACCTCGACCGCGCTGCCTACGCGGCTCCGGTTGACGGCTCTCGAGATCCCGGACTGGACGGCCATGATCTCGGCCCGGCGGGCCTCCTTCTCCTCGGCCGGAACGGCGTCCGGCAGCGCGCGCGAAGCCGTCCCTTCCTCCGGCGAATAGGCGAAGACGCCGAGATGGTCGAACCGCGCCTCCTCGACGAAGCGGAGGAGATCCTTGAACTCCCTCCGGCCCTCGCCGGGGAAGCCGACGATCAGGGACGTCCGGACGGCCGCGCCCGGCAGCCTCGTCCGGACGCGCTCGAGCAGGCGCAGGGCCCGGGGGCCGTCGAGGCCGCGCCTCATGGCCCTGACGATGCGCGCGTCGGCGTGCTGGAACGGGATGTCGAGGTAGCGGCAGACCGCGGGGTGGGCCATGGCGTCGAGGAGGCCTTCGGTGACCTCTTCGGGATAGCCGTAGAGGAACCGGACCCAGGCCAGGCCGTCGACGCGGACGAGCCGCCGGAGGAGGCCGGCCAGCCCCTCCCGGACGCCCCGGTCGCGGCCGAACCACGTCGTGTCGTGGGAGACGAGATCGATCTCCCTGACGCCGAGCGCGGCGAGCGCCCGGGCCTCCCGGACGACCGAGGCCGCGCTCCGCGAGACATACGGTCCCTTGATGAGCGGGATGGCGCAGAAGCCGCAGCGGTGGGAGCACCCTTCCGAGATCTTGACGTAGGCCCAAGCGCCCGGCGTCGTGACCAGCCGGGGCGAGAGGTCGGAATAGAGGAACGTCCGGCCCGGCTCGGGGACGTCCCGGCCCTCGACGATCGCCGCGATCCGGTCGAAGCTCCGGACGCCGGTCCAGGCGTCGACCTCCGGGAACCTGCGCCTGAGGGCGGCCCCGGCCCGTTCGACGTAGCAGCCGGTCGCGACGACCTTCTTGCCCGGGTCGCGGCGCTTGAGCACGAGGGCCGCTTCGATCGCCCTCTCGGCCTCCTCGCGGGCGGGGCCGATGAAGCCGCAGGTGTTGACGATGACGACGTCGGCGTCCGCGGCCGCGCCGGACAGGCGCCAGCCGGACCGCTTGAGGGCCCCGAGCATGACCTCGCTGTCGACGAGGTTCTTGGCGCAGCCGAGGCTGACGAGAGCGGCCGTTCCTTTGGCGCGCCGGCCGCCCGGGGCGCCGCGCGCCGGGCGGGTCAAGGATAGATCCTGTAGAGGAGCCGCGGGAAGGGGATGGTCTCGCGGATGTGCTTGATGCCCGTGACCCACGAGACCATGCGCTCGACGCCCATGCCGAAGCCGGAGTGCGGCACGGAGCCGTACCTGCGGAGGTCGAGGTACCACTCGTAGGCCGCGCGGGGCAGCTTGTGCTCCTCGAGGCGCCGCTCGAGCAGGCCGAGGTCGTGGATGCGCTGGCCGCCGCCGATGACCTCGCCGTAGCCCTCCGAGGCCAGGAAGTCGACGCCGAGGACGACGTCGGGGTTCTCCGGCGCGGGCTGCATGTAGAAGGCCTTGATGGCCGCGGGGAAGTGGGTGACGCAGACGGGCGATCCGTAGATGTCCGAGATCAACGTCTCCTCGGGAGAGCCGAAGTCGTTGCCCCACTCGATCGTAGAGCCCTTGTCCCGGAGGAGCGGCAGGGCCTGGTCGTAGGTCAGCCGGGGGAAGGGCTTGCGGATCGCCTCCAGGGGCCCGGGGTCGCGCTCGAGCGTCTCGAGCTCGGGCCGGCGCTTCGCGAGGACGCGCTCCATGACGAACAGGATGAGGTCCTCGCCGAGGCCGATGATGTCCTGGAGGGTGGCGAAAGCCACTTCGGGCTCGACCATCCAGAACTCGATGAGGTGGCGGCGGGTCTTCGATTTCTCGGCCCGGAACGTCGGGCCGAAGCAGTAGACCTTGCCGAAGGCCATGGCCGTCGCCTCGTTGTAGAGCTGGCCGCTCTGGCTGAGGTAGGCCTTCTGGTCGAAGTACTCGGTCTCGAACAGGGTCGTCGTCCCCTCGCACGCGCTCGGCGTCAGGATCGGCGTGTCCATCAGGCGGAAGCCGCGGCCGTCGAAGAAGTCGCGGATGGCCTTGACGATCTCGGCCCGGACGCGCAGAACGGCGTGCTGCTTCGAGGAGCGGAGCCAGAGATGGCGGTGCTCCATCAGAAACGGCGTGCTGTGCTCCTTGGGCGTGATGGGGTAGTCGGCGGCGACGTGGACGACCTCGATCTCCGACATGGCCAGCTCGTAGCCGCCGGGCGCCCGCTTGTCGGCGCGGACCGTGCCGCGGACGACGAGCGAGGACTCCTGGGTCAGCCGGTCGAACTCCCGGAACAGGGGGATGTCCTTGTCGGCGCTGAAGGCCGTCGCCTGGACGAGGCCCGTTCCGTCGCGGACGAGCAGGAAGCGGACCTTGCCCGAGGAGCGCTTGTTGTAGACCCAGCCGCGGACCTCGACCTCCCGGCCGTCGTGGGCCGCGATGTCCTCGATGTAAACCCAGTTCATGGTGCGCCGATTATAAGCCAAACGCCTCCGCCGCGCAACGGAGTCGATCCCCGAGGAGCGGGAGGGCATCGCGTCCTGAGGATGACATCGGGTATACTGGGAGGGACCCATGGCCCAGCCGAAGACGTTCGCTCCGGTCAAGCTCGTGTGCGGCGTGATCTATAAAGAGGAAGCCGTCTACGTCGAGGTCAGGCGGCGGCTCGAGGCCGAATGGGGGAGGGCCGACCTCGAGAGCCCCGCCTTCGCCTTCGACCTGACCGACTATTACGAGGCCGAGATGGGGCCGGGCCTGCGGCGACGGTTCATGAGCTTCGAGCGGCTCGTATCCCCGGAGTCCCTGGCCTACCGGAAGCTGTGGGCGATCGGGCTCGAGGAAACCCTCCGCCGGGAGGCCGGACGGCCGGGGCGGCCCGTCAACGTCGACCCGGGCTATCTCACCGGCGCGGCGCTCGTCATGGCCACCGCCAAGGATTTCTCCCACCGGATCCCGCTCGGGCAGGGCATTTACGCCCACCTCGAGATCTTGTTCACGAGGTCGGGGTTCAAGACGCTCGACTGGACCTATCCCGACATGCGCCGCGCGTCCTGCCTGGGGTTCTTCCGGGACGTCCGGCGGGCCTATCTCGGCCGGGTCCGCGGCGGAAAGGCCTAGCGGCCGCCGGATCAGCCCTCGGGCCGGAACGCCGAGATGCTCTTGAGCTTGGCGACGATCTCCGGCAGCTCGCGCAGGACGACGGCGATGTCCTCTTCCATGTTGGAGCGGCCGAGGGACATGCGGATGCACGAGCGGGCGATCTCCGGGCGGAGGCCGATGGCCTGGAGGACGTGGGAGACCTCCTCCGATTCCTCGCTGCAGGCCGATCCGGTCGAGACGTAGATCTCCTTGGTCGCCAGCGCCAGGAGGATGGCCTCGGCCTCGAGGCCGGGGAAGGCGAAGTTGAGCGTGCCCTTGACCCGGTCGGTCGGGTGCCCGTTGAACCTCGCTCCGGGGATCCTCTCTTCGATGCCTTTCTTGAGGGCCTCGGCCAACTTCTCGATCCGGGCCCGCTCCTTGCGGCCCTTCTCTTCGAGGATGCGCACGGCCTCGCCGAAGCCGACGATGCCGGCGGTGTTCTCCGTCCCGGCCCGCAGTCCGCGCTCCTGCCGGCCGCCTCGGAGGAACGGACAGAGCGTCGCCCCTCTCCGGACGTAGAGCGCGCCGACGCCCTTGGGGCCGTAGATCTTGTGGGCGGACACGGTCAGGAAGTCGACACCGAGCCGACGGGCGTCGACGTCGATCTTGCCGAAGCTCTGCACGGCGTCCGTGTGGACCGGGACGCCCCTCTCGCGGGCGATGCGGGCGATCTCGGCGACGGGCTGGACGGTGCCGATCTCGTTGTTGGCGTGCATGACCGAGACGAGGCCCGTCCTCGGGGTCAGGGCCGAGCGCAAAGCGTCGAGGCTGACGGCGCCGAACCGGTCGACGGGCAGGTAGGTCACCTTGAAGCCCCGCCCTTCGAGGGCTTTGGCCGCCTCGAGGACGGCCGGGTGCTCGATCGACGAGGTGACGAGCTCGTTTTTCCCGGGCGACGCGTCCAGGGCCCCGAACACCGCCATGTTGTCGGCTTCCGTCCCCGAGCCGGTGAAGAAGATCTCACCGCGGTCGACGCCGAGCGCTCCCGCGACGCGCTCGCGGGCCTCGTTCAGGAGCTCCTTGACCCTCCGGCCGATGGGGTAGAGCGAGGATGGGTTGCCGAAATGCTCCCGGAGGAACCAGGCCATCTTTTCGGCGACGGCCGGGTCGACGGGCGTCGTGGCGTTGTGGTCGAGGTAGATCACTTAGCCCAGCTTCTCCTTGAGGATGCAGACGACCTCGAGGCCGGCCCTCTGCTGGCCCTCGGCCGCCGCCGCCCCGAGGTGGGGGATGGGGATGACGTTCGGATGGTCGACGAGCGTGAAGTCCTCGGGCGGCTCCTTGTCGAAGACGTCGAGGGCCGCGGCCCGGACCTTGCCCGAGTCGAGGGCCGCGAGCAGGGCCTTCTCGTCGACGACCCCGCCCCGGGCGACGTTGACGACGATGGCGCCGTCCTTCATCCTGGCGAACTCGGCCGGGCCGAGGATAGGCTTGGCCTGCTTGGGAACGTGCAGGGTGACGAGGTCGGCCGCCGCGAGGAGCTCGTCGAGCGGCACCTGCCTGACGGCCAGGTCGGTCTTGATGGCGATGATGTCGTAGGCCACGACGGTCATGCCGAAGGCCAGGGCCCGCTTGGCGACCTCATGGCCGATGCGGCCGAAACCGATGATGCCCAGGGTCTTGCCGTAGAGCTCGGTGCCCTCGAGGGCCTTCTTCTCCCACTTGTGGGCCTTCATCGTCAGAATGGCCTTCCAGTGGTTGCGGACCGCTCCGAGCATGAGCCCGAAGGTGTGCTCGGCCACGGTGATCGAGGTGGCCGCCGGCGTGTTGGCCACCGCGATGCCCTTCTCCTTGGCCGCCTCGCGGTCGATGTTGTCGAGCCCGATGCCGGCCCGGACCAGGACCTTGAGGTCCTGGCCGGCCTCGATGACCGGCCGGGTGATGCGGGAGGCGCTCCGGACGACGACGGCGCTGTACCCGGGGACGGTCGCGATGAGGTCGGCCTCGCTCATGCCCTTGTTGACGGTGACCTCGAACCCGGGGACGGCCCGGAGCTGCTCGAGGGCCCCCTTGTCGAGTCCGTCGGCGACGAGGATCTTGATCATTGCCAGTTCTCCTTGAGGACGGCCTGGGCGGACTTGAGGCCCGCGCCGGCCTCGAACTTGTAGCCGAGGTCCATGAGGGTCATCTCCAGGGCCGACAGGGCGGTGATGATGTCGAAGCCGCCCATGTAGCCGAGGTGGGCGATGCGGAAGATCTTGCCCTTGTAGGGCTCCTGCCCGCCGGCGATGTAGGCCATGTACTTGTTCTGCATGGTCTTGACCAGCTTGCCGCCCTCGATCCCTTCGGGGACCTTGCAGCAGGTCAGGACGTTGCCCGGCCGCTCCGCCAGCAGCTCGAGGCCGAGGGCCTTGACCCCGGCCCGGGTGGCGTCGGCGAGGATGCGGTGGTGGGCGAAGAGGCCGTCGAGGCCCATCTTCTTGATCATGTCCAGGGCGTGCTTCTGTTGGACCACGAGCGAGATGCCGGGGGTCCAGGGCGTCGTCTTGTCGGCCAGGTTCTTCCTGGCCTTCTGGGGGTCGAAGTAGAACTTGGGCAGCTTGGCGTCGGCGGCCAGGGCCCAGGCCTTGGGGCTGAGGGCGATGAAGGCCAGGCCGGGGGGGATCATGAACGACTTCTGGGAGCCGGACAGGAACACGTCGACATGCCAGTCGTCCATGGGGCAGGGGGTGACGCCGGCCCCGGAGATGCCGTCGACGACGAGCACGGCGGGCGTCTTGGCGACGACCTCGCCGAAGCCCTGGATGTCGAACATGGCGCCGGACGACGTCTCCGACAGCGTGGCGAACACGGCCTTGCAGTCGGGCATGGCCTTGAGCTCGGCCGCGAGCTCCTCCTTGGAGAAGTCCTTGCCCCAGGGGTCGAGGGCGATCTCCTTGTAGGCGACGCCGTAGGCCTTGCAGATGTTCCCCCAGCGCTCGCCGAACTTGCCGCCGCTGATCGTCAGGACCTTGTCCCCGGGGCTGAGCAGGTTGACGACGGCGGTCTCCATGGCGCCCGTGCCCGAGGAGGTCAGGATGTAGGCGTCCTCCTTGGTGCCGAAGACGGACTTGATGCCTTCGGTGACCTCCATGAAGAGGGCCGAGAATTCCGGGGTCCGGTGGTGGAAGATGGGCTCGGCCGCCGCCGACAGGGCCCGTTCGGGGACCGGCGTGGGGCCGGGCGAGAGAAGGTAGTACTTCTTGATCATGATGACCTCCGTATCGACGATGATATGATATCCGCTCGCGCGGTCATAGGTCTTTGAGCAGCTCCGTCAGCAGGGCCGTCCGCTCGACGAAGGACGGCACGAGGACATGCTCGTGTTCGGCGTGGAGGCCGTCGCCGTCGGGGCCGAGGCCGTCGAGCGTCGGGACGCCCAGGCCGGCCGCGAGGGACGCGTCCGAGCCTCCGCCCGTCTTGCCCCCCTTGAGCGGCAGCCCCAGGCGGGCGGCGATCTCCTGGGCCCGGACGAAGAGCTTCTCCGAAGCCTTGGTCTTCTCCATGGGGGGCGTCTGGCTCTCGACCGTGACCTTGAGCCTGGCCCCGCGCAGGGTCGGGACGGACTCGCGCAGGACCTTCAGGATCCGGTCGCGGTCCTTGGCCTTCCAGAAGCGGATGTCGAGGACCGCCCAGGCGCTCTCGGCGACGACGTTGGCCTTTTCGCCGCCGCCCGCGAGCCCGACGTTGACGGTGGCCTCGCCGGTCCTCAATCTCTTGAGGCGGGCTATCTGGGCGGCCAGCTCCTCGATGGCGCTGACCCCTTTCTCGGGGCTCCCGGCATGGGCCGACCGGCCGCGGACGTCCAGGCGGACGACCAGGCGGCCCTTCCTCTCGAGCTTGAGGGCGCCGCCGGGGAGGGCCGGCTCGAGGCAGAGGACGAGCGAGGCCCGGCGGGCCAGCTTGCGGATGAGGTCGTGGGCCGCGGCGCTGCCCGTCTCCTCGGCCGAGTTGACGAAAACGGTGATCCGCTTGCGCGGCCTGACGTTGAGGCCGTGGAGGCTGCGGAGGGCGGCGAGGACCATGGCCACGCCCGCCTTCATGTCCAGAGCGCCCGGGCCGTAGAGGCGGTTCCCCTGGACGTAGAAGGGCATCTTGGCGATCTTGCCGACCGGCCAGACGGTGTCGATGTGGGTCAGCACGAGGATCTCGTCGTCGGCGTCCTTCACGCGCCCCGGCGAGAATTCGGCCGTGATCAGGTCTCCGAGGTCCTTCTGCGGGTGGACCGCGACCTTGCATCCGACCCGCTTGAGCTCCCTGGCCACGAAGGAGCCGCAGGCGTCGACGGCCTTCTTGTCGTCCGTCGGCGATTCGAGCGCGACCATCTGCTTCAGCAGGTGGACGAGCTCGCCCTGGCGGGAGCGGAAATAGAGACGAAAATCCATTCTTCCCTCCACCGGAAACGCGAGAGCGTAATGTATCACAGTGCCGGGAGAAAATCATCCTCCCCGCCGCGTCTTGAATTGCCCGCGCTTTTCCCATAAAGTAGGGACCGAGGAGGCCAGGGCCCGGGATCTGTGGAATGACGAAAAAAGTGCTTCTCGCCGCCGTCCTGTTCTTCGCGGCGGCGGCAGGCCTCCGCCCCGAGATCTTCTATCCCTGGAAGACCACCTACATCGGGGCGCTCGACGCGGCGGGATGGCCGGGACTGGTCATCGTCCCGGCCCCGGATCGCGCCTACGCCTTTCTGCTGCGGGTGGAGCGGGAGGGGGAGACGGCCGAAGGCGCCGACCTCCATTATCTCGTCTCGGAGGTCGGCCCGCACTCCCCGGACGGCCTCTACGCCCGCCTCAGACTCGACCTCGGGCTGCCCTTCCGGATGGGGGAGGACACGCCCGTGCTGATGAAGCCGGCCCCGAGGCGGCAGGCGCTGACGATCGAGTGGTCTCGCCGCGACGAGAGCACCGTCATCGGCCGCGTCGTCTTCCCCGAAAGCGTCCGCGTCACGATCATCCATTATTTCCCCTGGCGCCTCGAGGGGGAATACGAGCTTCTGCCGGACGGGCAGGTCCGGGGCCGTTGCGGCGATCGGGGCGACTCCGCCTACATGCTGTGGACGAGCCGCCAGGGCGCGGCCGCGGAGGCCCCGGCGGGCGGGCTGGCCCTGAGCTACGAGCCCGTCTCCGACCGCACCGTCGCCTTCGCGGCCTGCGTCGGAGGGGCCGGGGAAAACCTGTCGGGCCGCCTCCAGCGCTACAAGAACGCGGAGACGATCGGGGCCCTGATCGAGGAGGAGGCGGGCGTCTACGAGGAGAAGCGGGTCAAGATCCGCGGGCTTCACGCGGGCGTTCCCGAGGCGGTCGCCAACAACCTCCACTGGTCCCTCCTCTATCAGCCCGGGAGCCATCGCCTCTACGCGCCGGCCGGCCGGACCCGGATGGTCTCCCGCCCGGACGGCGGCCCGGACGATTGGACGATCCTCTCCGACAACGCCTTTCTCGGCGCCCTCGAACTCTGCCTGGAGAGCCAGAAGCTGGCCGTCGACGCGGTCGAGGCCGTCCTCGACACCCAGTACGCCAACGGCAACATCCCGGGCTGGCGCAGCCGTTCGAGCGGCAGCGCGGACCGTTCCCAGCCTCCCGTCGGCGCGTTCGCCGTCCTGAAGATCTTCCAGCGGCTCGGGGACCTGGAGTTTTTGGAACGGTGCTATCCCCGGCTTCAGCTCTGGCACGACTTCTGGACGGCCCCCGGACCCTCGGGCGCGCCCCGGCGCGACGGCAACGGCGACGGCCTGCTCGAGTGGGGGGCGGACCCGGCGCCCGCCGGCCGGGACGTCCCGTCGTGGGAGCGGACCGCAACGGGCCGGATGAGGGCCTGCCGCGAGTCGGGGCAGCACGACCTGCCGAACTGGGACGACGCGCCCTACAGCGAGGAGACGGGGACGTTGATGCTGAACTGCGTCGACCTGAACTCCCTCTACGCCCTCGACGCGTGGTGCCTGTCCGAGATCGCCTCCGTACTCGGCCGCTCCGCCGACGCCGAGCGCTACCGGGCCCGGTACGAGAGGGTCAAGGCCCTCGTCAACGCCCGGCTCTGGAACGACAAGGAGGGGTTCTACCACGACCGCTTCTGGGACGGCCGGTTCTCGGCCCACCAGGCGGCCTCGGCCTTCTTCCCGCTGCTCGCCCGCATCCCCGACGAGGCCCGGGCCCAGAGGATGCTCAAGCACCTGCTCGATCCCAGGAAGTTCTGGGGGGACCACGTCATCCCCTCGATCTCGCGGGACGATCCCTCGTTCAGGCCCGAGAGCCAGACGGCCTGGCGAGGCGCCGTGCGGCCTTGGGTCAACTACCTCGTCTACCAGGGTTTGAAAGCCCACCGGTCCGACCCGGTCGCCTCCGAATTCGCCCGCAAGAGCGCCGAGATGTTCCTCCGGAGCTGGAAGAGCTTCGGGCTCGCGCCCGAGAGCTTCGACTCGCTGACGGGGGAGGCCTGCGGCGAGCGCTTCCAGACCGGATCGACGCTGGCCGCCCTGATCGCGGTCGAGGAGTACCTCGACTTCACGCCTCACGAGGGCTTCCGTTTCGGCATGCTCAAGCCGGACGCCAAGGGCCGCCTGTCCCGCGTCCTCGTCCAGGGCCGCCACTACGAGGTCGAGGTCGGCAACTCCTCGACCGTCCTGCGCGAGGAGGGCGTGACCGTCCTGTCCGTCGACGGCGGCGCGGTCGTCCGCCGCTTCCTCTATAACGAGTCGGAGGTCTCCTTCGACATCAAGGTGCTGCGCAAGCGGTCGGTCCGGCTGCGCTTCCTCAAGAAGGGCAAGTACCAGCTGCTCGTCGACGGCCGGGAGGCCGACGTCTTCGCGGCGGGCTCGCGGAAGTTCGAGGTCCCCGAAGGGGACCACACCGTCCTCGTCCAGCTCCTCGAGGACCTGGAGAAGGGCCCCGCCGGCGGTGAGCCCGGCGAAAAGTCGGAAGGAGAGTGAGCCAGATGTCCGCATGCTCAAGACGGGACTTCCTCAAGGCCGGGGCCGGAGCGGGGGCCGCCGCGCTGCTCGCCGGAGGGCGCGGCCTCGAGGCCGGGCCGGCGGGGCCGGCCGCCGCGCCGGGCCCGCGCGTCGTATCGAGCGGGAACGGACTCCGCGCCGCCGAAAAGGCCATGGAGATCCTCAGGGCGGGCGGCGACCCGCTCGATGCCGTCGTCGCCGGCGTCAATATCGTCGAGGACGACCCGGACGACATGTCCGTCGGCTACGGGGGACTGCCCAACGAGGACGGCGTCGTCGAGCTCGACGCCTCCGTCATGTACGGTCCGACCCACTCGGCGGGGGCCGTGGCCGCCCTGAGGAACATCAAGAACCCTTCCAAGGTCGCCCGGCTGGTCATGGAGAGGACCGACCACGTCCTGCTCGTCGGCGAGGGGGCCCTGAGATTCGCCCGGGCCCACGGCTTCCGGGAGGAGAACCTCCTGACCGAGAAGGCGCGGGAGGCCTGGCTGCGATGGAAGGAGACGGTCTCGGATCGGGACAACTGGTTCCCGCCGAGGGCCGAAGGCCCGGCCGGGGACCTCCGCGAGGCCCTGAGCACCCACGGCACGATCAACTGCCTCGCCATCGACGCCGCCGGACGGCTGGCCGGCGTGACGACGACGAGCGGCCTGTCCTGGAAGCTCGCCGGGCGGGTGGGCGACTCGCCCATCATCGGGGCGGGGCTCTACGTCGACAACGAGATCGGCGCGGCCGGGTCGACGGGGCGCGGCGAGGCCAACCTCCAGACCTGCGCCAGCTTCCGCATCGTCGAGGCCATGGGCCGGGGAGCGTCCCCGGAACAGGCCTGCCTCGAGGCCTGCCAGTCCATCGCGGCCAAGACCAGGCTCCTGCCCCGGCTCTGCGACGCCGCGGGCCGGCCGCGGTTCGGGCTGGATTTCTACGCCCTCGACAGGAAGGGGCGGTTCGGGTCGGCCGGACTCTATCAGGGCGGGAGGTACGCGGTCCACGACGGCGTCGAGAACAAGCTCCGCGAGGCCGCCTATCTCTTCAAGCGGCCCGAGGGGGAGAGGTAGGCCGTCGGCCGCCCGGGAGGCTCACTCCCGGACGATGATGACGGGGAAGCCCTCGTCGGCCAGGCGGCGGGCCGTCTCCTCGACGGAGGCCTCGTCCGAACTGACCCTGACCCGGAAAAAGGAGGCGTGGGGGGTGTCGAACCGCGACACCCGCACCCCGGGGAAGGACCTCTCCAAACGCCGCTTGACCGCGTAGGCGTTCTCCTGGACCGAAAAGGCCCCGACCTGGACCCAGACGGTCCCCCCCGGCCGCGGCGGGGCGGGCGCGAGGCCGACGCGCAGGACTTCCAGTCGGACGCGGGCCGTCCCCGGCCCGACGACCCCCAGGACGCCGGCGGCCGCCCGAGAGAGGTCGATGATCCGGCCGCGCACGAACGGCCCCCGGTCGTTGATGCGGACGACGGCCGAACGGCCGTTGTCGAGGTTCGTCACCATGACGCTCGTCCCGAACGGCAGGGTTCGGTGGGCCGCGGTCATGTCGTCCATGTCGTAGACCTCCCGGCTCGAGGTCGGCCGGCCGTGGAACTCGGCCCCGTACCAGGAGGCGACGCCGGTCTGAAGGCCGTCCGTCCGGGCCCGGGGCAGACGGGAGCACGCCGTCGCGCCCGCGAGCAAGGACAGCCCCAAGACGGCCAGCCCGGCCGCCCCGGGGCCGCGCCCGAAACGGCGTTTCGGGACGGCGGCCGCCGGATCAGGCAAGGGACGCCAGGAGCTTTTTCTTGAGATGCGTGAACGCCTCGCGCGGCGTGGAGCAGACGCGGAAGAGCTTGAGGTCGTCGGCGCAGATCGCGCCCTTCCGGACCATGGAGTCGAACTTGATGAGGTCGCTCCAGTAGTCCGCGCCGTAGAGGACGAGGGCGAGCTCCCTTTTCGAGATCTTGCTCGTCTGGAGCAGCGTCACGATCTCGAAGAACTCGTCGAGGGTCCCGAACCCCCCGGGGAAGATGACGACCGCCTTGGCCTTGTAGGTCAGCCAGAACTTCCTCATGAAGAAATAGTGGAAGGAGAAGGACAGGTCCGGGGTGACGTAGGGGTTCGCGGGCTGGGGTTGGGGCAGGGAGATGTTCATCCCGATCGTCTTGCCCCCGGCCCGGGCGGCGCCGCGGTTGGCCGCTTCCATGATGCCCGGGCCGGCCCCCGTGCAGACGACGAAGTCCTTTCCCTTGGGCGTCTTGATCGAGATGGCCCACTTGGCCAGAAGGTAAGCCAGCTCCTCGGCCTCCCAGTAGTAGCGGTGGAAGGCGGAGTCGGCGTTGGTGGGATCGGCCTTGGCCGACCCCAGGAAGAGGAGGGTGCTGTTGATCTTGGCCTTGTCGAGGCGCGTCATCGGGCCGAGGTACTCGCTCAGGATCCGGAGCGTCCGGCCCTCCAGGGACTCCAGGAACTCGGGGTCGCGAAAGGACTGTTCGGGCTGGTCCGTCTTTTTCATCGTCGCCTCGGCCTCCTCATTCAATAAGCTCGCTCGAATTCTATCAGAATCCCCGAGCGCCTCTCAAGGGGCTTCGGGATTCGTCTGCGTTCGGTTTTGACTTGGCGCTGACCGCTGTGTTATCAATAGGCGCGAAAGGACGGCCCCATGGACGACACGATCACGCGGCTCTCGTCGCTCGAGTATCCCGGGCGGCTCATCGTCATCGGCGCGCCCCGACGGGCCGGGTCGGCCGCGATCGTCTACGCCATCACCGGGCGCTCGCCCTCGAGCCAGGCCCGCATGCTCGTGTCGCGCGACGGAGGCGTCTGGGTCCAGCCGACGGACGAGGAGACCCTGAGAAAGGGCAACGTCGACCTGCTCGTCTATCCGGCGGTCCTGTTCGGCCCGGCCGGGGTCGCCGTCTCGAACGGCAAGCAGACGGCCGACGTCCGCGACGCGCTCGGCCCCGGCGCCGGGCCGGCGGCCGCGCTGGCCCGGGCCCTGGCGGCCTGGGACTTCGAGCCGGACGCCCCCATCTTCACGCCCCGCATCAGCGGCTGTCTCGCCGGCGGGGATGCCGGGCTCAGCGTCGTGCGCCGGGGCCCTTCGGGGCGATCGCTGAAGAGCTACTTCGCGGTCCCTCTCCGGGAAGGGGAGGGGTGGCTGGTCTCGACCTACGCCGGCCCCAACGCCGATCCGCTACCCGTTTTCACGGGCGAGCCGCGGCGCGTCAGCCTCGAGGGCCGGACCGCCGCCGAGACCGCCGAGTCGATTTACCGGGACCTCGCGCCCGGCCCGTCGGGCCGGGACCTCCGCGTCGCCGTCGCCTGCGTCTTCGTCTCCGCCGCCGACCCGGGAAGGCCCGACGTCCACATCGTCAACCGTCACGAAAGGACCTGACGCCATGAGCAAGCCCGAGCGCACCGCCCGAAGCCAGTATCTCACGAAGGTCGGCGAGGACTTCCCGGACACGCTCGCGCTCGGGGATTCGACCTTCGTCAAGAAGTTCCCCATGCGCTACGGCGAGAACCCGGGCTATCCCGCCGCCTTCTACCAGGAGGCCGGGGCCGAGGGGCCGAACATGGGCCGGCTCGAGGTCCTCCAGGAAGGCACCAAGGGGTTGAGCTACATCAACGTCGGCGACATGGACCTCGGCCAGCGGCTGGCCCGCAAGCTGGTCCAGGTCTTCCCGGGCCGCCGGGCGTGCGTCATCATCAAGCACGAGATGCCGAGCGGCGTCGCCCTGGGCGACGACGCCGTGGGCACTTTCGAAAAGGCCTGGAAGTGCGACCCGCTCTCGAACTTCGGCAGCGTCGACGTCTTCAGCTACCGCGTGACCGCGCCGCTGGCCCGCCTCCTCGTCGAAAGCCCGCGCAACGTCGAGGTCGTCTACGCCCCCGACTTCGAGCCCGAGGCGCTCGAGGTCCTGACCGGGCGCAAGGTCCTGCGGGTCGTCAAGATGGGCGCCCCCCTCGACACGCCCTCGGTCGACAACGGGCTCGAGGTCAAACGGGTGGCCGGCGGCCTGCTCATCCAGAAGCGCTTCGACTCGAAGACCGTCTCGCCGGAGACGGTGGACGCCGTCTCGGCGCGGAAGCCGACTCCCGAGGAGGTCCGGGCGGCGCTGTTCAACTGGACGGTGGCCTGCTTCACCCGGTCGAACGCGGTCGTCATCGGCACCTCCGACAAGACCCACGGCATCGGCTCGGGGCAGCGCAGCCGCATCGATTCCGCGGAGGACGCCGTCCGCCTCTCCCGCCGGGGCTACGGGCCGGAAGGCTGCGTCCTCGCGTCCGACGCGTTCATGCCCTTCCCGGACGTCGTCGAGCTGGCCGGCCGGCACGGCATCACGGCCCTCATCTATCCCCTGGGCTCGATCAAGGACCAGGAGGTCATCGCCAAGGCCGACGAGCTCGGGCTGGCCATGATCATCACCCGCAAGCCCGGCGAGCTCGATTCGGAGCGCTGCTTCCTCCACAGGTAGGCGTGGGCCCGGGCGCCATGAAGAACCGGACCGTCGGAACCCTTCTCGCCCTGGCCCTCGTCGTCTGGCCCGCATGTTCCCGGAGGGCGGACGGGCCGCCCGGGACCGGGGACTATCGAAGCGCCGTCGACAGGCTCCGGGAGACCGGCCTGACCGGGGAGCGCGCCTACGGGATCCTTAAAAGGATCACGTCCGTCGGGCCCCGGCTGACGGGGTCGCCCCGGGCCGCCGAGGCCGTCGAGATCTCCTTGATGCTCATGGAGGAGATGGGGCTCCGGAACGTCCACGCCGAGCCGGTCGAGGTCGGCCGCTGGATCAGGGGAGAGGTCGCCGAGGCCTTCGTCGCCGCCGACGGCGCGCGCGCCGCCGTCCCTCTCGCCGTCTGCGCCCTGGGCGGGAGCGTCGGGACGCCGGGCGAAGGCCTCGTCGCGCCCGTCGTGGAGGTCCGGTCCCTCGCCGAAGCGGCCTCCCTGGGGAAGGAGGCCGAGGGCCGGATCGTCTTTTTCAACAGGCCCATGGACAGGCGCCTGACCGAGCCGTTCGCCGCCTACGGCGGGGCCGCCGACCAGCGGGTCGGGGGGGCTTCGGCCGCGGCCCGCGTCGGCGCGGTCGCCGTCCTCGTCCGCTCGCTGACCTTCCGCGTGGACGGGAACCCCCACACGGGTCTCGTGACCTACGAGGGCGACGCCCCGCGCATCCCCGCCGCCGCCATCGCCACGGCGGACGCCGACGCGCTGAGCGATCTCCTGAAGCGGGACGAAGACGTCTCCGTGTCGCTCAGGATGGATTGCCGCGACGGAGGCCGGGTCCTCTCGGCCAACGTCGTCGGGGAGCTGCCGGGGACGGAGCGACCGGAGGAGATCGTCCTCGTCGGCGGACACCTCGACAGCTGGGACCTCTCTGTCGGCGCCCACGACGACGCCGCCGGTTGCGCGGCCTCGCTCGAAGCCGTGGCCCTGCTCAAAGACCTCAGCCTGCGGCCGCGGCGGACGGTCCGGGCCGTCTTCTTCATGGACGAGGAGTCCGGCGGGACGGGCGGCCGGGCCTATGCGGCCGATCCGCGGAGGCAAGGGGAGCGGCACATCGTCGCAGCCGAAGCGGACCGCGGCGGTTTCGCCCCGATCGGCCTGGCCGTCGGACGGAAGGGCGGCCGGTCCCTCCGGAGGATGGAGGCCCTTGAAAGCCTTTTCAAGCCGCTCGGGGTCTCGTTCATCGTTCCCGGCGGAGGGGGGGTCGATGTCGCCCCGCTCGTCGCTCAAGGAGCGGTGCCGGCCGCGGTCATCCCCGGCTCCCAGGCCTACTTCGACGTCCATCATTCGGCGCTCGACGTCGACGGGAGCGTCCATCCGCGCGAGCTCGAGCTCCAGGCGATCATCCTGGCCGCCCTCGCCTACATCCTGGCCCAGGAAGGGGTCTAGCCTTGGACTTTCTCTTCGCGATCCACAACCACCAGCCCGTCGGGAACTTCGAGCACGTCATCGAGGCGGCCTTCGACGACTGCTACCGGCCGCTCCTCGAGGCCCTGGCCGGGCACCCCGGCTTCCGCTTCGCCCTCCACTTCTCCGGCCCCCTCTGGGAGCACATGGAGAAGAGGCAGAGGGCCTGCTGGGACCTCGTCCGGGAGCTCGCCGCCCGGGGCCAGGTCGAGCTGCTCGGCGGCGGGTTCTACGAGCCCGTCCTCTCGCTCATCCCCGAGGAGGACCGGATCGGCCAGGTCCGGATGATGAGCGATTTCCTCCGCGAGAGCTTTGGCCAGAGGCCGCGCGGCCTCTGGCTCACCGAGCGGGTCTGGGAGCCCCACCTTCCGAAGTCCCTCGCCGCGGCCGGCATCGAATACACGCTGCTCGACGAGGAGCATTTCCACTGCGCGGGGGTCCGCGATCTCGCCGCGACCTACGTCACCGAGGAGGAGGGCCGGACGCTCCGGGTCTTCCCGATCGACAAGGCCCTGCGCTACCTCATCCCGTTCCGCCCCCTCGAGGACGTCGAGGCCCGCCTCCGGGCCATCCGCGAGGCGGGCGGGACGGCCATCCTCGGCGACGACGGCGAGAAGTTCGGCGTCTGGCCCGGGACGCGCAAGTGGGTCTACGAGGACGGCTGGCTCGAGAGGTTCCTGCGCTTCGTCGAGGAGCGGGATATCAGGACCATGGCCTTCTCCGAATATCTGGACACCCGTCCTCCCGCCGGCCGGATCTACCTCCCGCCGGCCTCCTACGAGGAGATGATGGAGTGGGCCCTCGGGCCTGACGAGCAGGAGGCCTTCGGGAAGCTCAGGGCCGGGGCGGCCCCGGGGGCGCGGCGGTTCCTCCGCGGCGGCTTCTTCCGCGATTTCCTGCGCAAGTACCCGGAGGCGAACCAGATCCACAAGCGGATGCTCATGGTCTCCGCGGGGATCCGCGCGACCGGCCCGGAGGCGGCCGGCGGGCTCCGCGACCTGTACAAGTCCCAGTGCAACGACCCCTACTGGCACGGCGTCTTCGGCGGCCTCTACCTGCCCCACCTCAGGGAAGCCGTCTACCATCACCTCCTCGAAGCCGAGAAGCGGACGGCCGACCCGCCCGGCTGGCTGGCCCTGGACTACGACTGCGACGGCCGGGAGGAGATGGCGTACAGGGACCCGACGTTCGGGCTGCTGGTCAAGCCGTCCTCGGGAGGGGCGCTCGTCGAGATCGACTACAGGCCCTGGTCGAGGAACCTCTCCGACGTCCTCTCGCGCCACGCCGAAGCCTATCACCGGACCCCGGGCGACGCCGGGGAAGGGGCCGGACCGGGAAAGAGCATCCACGAGCTGGCCAAGACGCTCCCTCCCGACGCCGCGGAGCTCGTCCGCCCCGACCGGCGCCTGCGCCATTCGCTCATCGACCATTTCTTCCGTCCCGGCGCGACGCCGGAGGATCTCGCCGGGCCCGGCGTCGACGAGCCGGGGGACTTCGCCGACGCGGAGTACTCCGCAAGCCTGTCCGGGCGGGCCCTCGTGCTCGAGCGCCTTGGGGAGGTCCGGACGGAAGGGGGGAGGGCCACCGTGGCCGTCCGCAAGACGGTCGAGTGCGCCGGCGGCGCCCTGCGCGTCGGGATCGAGATCGAGAACCTCTCGGACGCGTCGCTCTCGCTGAGCTACGGGTCGGAGTGGAACCTGCTCGCCTTCCCCGGCGAGTTCGAGCTCCGCGGCGCGGCGGGAGCCGCCCTCTACGGCGGGAGGATCCTCTTCGAGCCCGAGGCGGCCGCCGGCCTGTGGTCTTTCCCCCTGCGGACGCTCTCCCAATCCGAAGGCGGATTTGATATAATCCACCAAGGGTATTGCCTCTGTCCGGTCTGGTCGATGGAATGGTCCGGCAGGGGCGTCCGGCGCGTATCCGTCGTCCTGAAGGAGTCCGGTGGCCGATAAGTTCTTCTCGCTCGTCCTCCACAGCCACATCCCTTACGTCCTGGCCCACGGGAACTGGCCCCACGGGATGGATTGGCTCTACGAGGCGGCCGCGGAGACGTACATGCCCCTCCTCGACGTCTTCGGGCGCCTGGCCGCGGAGGGCATCCCGGCCGGGACGAGCATCAGCTTCACGCCCGTCCTCATGGAGCAACTCAAGGACCCGGCGTTCGGGCCGGGCTTCGAGGACTATCTGCGGATGAAGATCGGGTACGCCGAGGCCGACCGCGACCGCTTCGAGAGGACGGGCGCGGCGGCGCTCGTCCCGCTCGCCGCGTTCTGGGGGGCGTGGTACGGCAAGGTCCTGGAGGACTTCCGGGGCCGCTGCCGGGGCGACATCATCGACGCCTTCCGCGCGCTCCAGGACCGCGGCGCCATCGAGGTCCTGACCTCGGCGGCGACCCACGGGTACTTCCCCCTCCTGGCCCGTGACGAAAGCGTCCGCCAGCAGGTCCGCCAGGGCCGGCACACCTATCGCCGGCACTTCGGCCGGGAGCCGCGCGGGTTCTGGGTCCCCGAGTGCGCCTACCGGCCCCGCTACGCCTGGAAGAACCCGCTCGAGGACGGCGAGGCCTACGAGAGGCTCGGCGTCGACGAGGTCCTGGGCGCCGAGGGGGTCGGCTATTTTTTCGTCGACTCCCACCTCCTCAAGGGCGGCGAGGCCAAGGGGGTCTACGCCGACCGCTTCCCGGGCCTGAACCTCCTGTGGGAGAAGTTCCGGGACGCTTACGTTCCGGCCGAAGGGCGTCCCGGCGACCCCTATTCCCCCTTCCTGGCCCACCCGTCCCGGGTCCCGTTCTTCGCCCGGGACGACGTCTCGGGCTCCCAGGTCTGGAGCCGCGACACGGGCTATCCCGGCGACGGATGGTACCTCGAGTTCCACAAGAAGCACTTTCCCGGCGGCCTGCGCTACTGGCGGATCACGTCGGGCGACGCCGACCTGGGTCTCAAGGAACCTTACGACCCGGCCCGGACCCGGGACCGGGTCGAGGAGCATGCCCGTCACTTCGTCTCCGTCCTCGAGCGCTCGCTCCGCGGCCGGCCCTCGGGAACGATCGCGGCGCTCTACGACACGGAGCTCTTCGGGCACTGGTGGTTCGAAGGCCCCGCGTGGCTCGACCGCGTCATTCGGAAGCTCGCAGCCGGCCCGATCGAGGCGAAGACCGCCGGCGAGGCGCTCGAGGCCCTGCCGCCGGAGAGCGTCGTCGCCCTGCCCGAGGGGTCCTGGGGCAAGGGCGGCTTCCACTGGATCTGGCTCAACGAGGACACCGCCTGGATCTGGAGGAAGGTCTACCGGATCGAAAGGGCCGCGGCCGGGCTGGAGCCGCGTCTCGAAAGCCTCGACCGGCGCCTGCTCAAGCAGTTCTACCGCGAGAAATTCCTGCTCGAGAGCTCCGACTGGCCGTTCCTGGTCTCGACCTGGGCGGCCCGCGATTACGCCGAGCTTCGGGCCGCCGAGCACTTCGAACGGGCCCTGACGCTCGCCGGGTGGCTCGAGGAGGGCCGCCCCCTCGGCGGCGACGAAGAGGCCCTGCTCCGCGTCTTCGAGTCCGAGGACAGACTGTTCGACGAGGTGGTGCTGCCCGATGGAAATGTCATCTGAGAGAACGCTGACCATGGTCCTGTGCGGGGGCAAGGGAGAGCGGCTCTATCCGCTGACCCGGGACCGCGCCAAGCCTTCCGTCCCCTTCCTCGGCACCTACAGGATCGTCGATTTCAGCCTGTCCAACGCCCTCAACTCCGGCCTGCGGCGGATCGCCCTCCTGACGCAGTACAAGTCGCTCTCGCTCGAGCGCCACATCCTCAACGGCTGGAACATCTTCCATGCCGAGAGCGGCGACTACATCATCTCCCTGCCCGCCCAGGGCCGGGTCAGCGACCACTGGTACGAGGGCACGGCCGACGCCGTCTTCCAGAACATCTACACGATCCAGCAGGAGAACCCCGAGACCGTCCTGGTGCTGTCGGGGGATCACGTCTACAACGCCGATTACAGGAAGCTCCTCCGGTTCTTCGGCGAGACCGGCGCCGAGGCCCTGATCATGACCCGGACGATCCCCGCCGCGGAGGCCTCCCGGTTCGGCGTCATCGGCGTCGACGCGGAGAGCCGCATCGTCGAGTTCATGGAGAAGCCGAAGAAGCCGGCGGCCGCGCCCTGGGACCCGGCGAAGAGCCTGATCTCGATGGGCGTCTATCTCTTCAGGACGCCCGTGCTGATCAAGGCCCTGATCAAGGACGCCCGGAACCCGAAGAGCGCCCACGACTTCGGCCGCGACATCGTGCCGGCCCTCATCGGGAGCCGGCGCGTCTTCGCCTACACGTTCGACGACTACTGGGAGGACATCGGCACGATCGACGCCTACTGGCAGGCCAACATGGCCTTCCTCGCACCGTCCCCGCCGGCCCTCCTGAAGGACCCGGCCTGGCCCGTCCGGACCTACAAGCCGCAGTATCCCCCGACCTTCGTCGCCGGGGGCGACCTGCGCGCCTCGATCCTCAGCGCCGGCTGCTCGCTCACGGACTGCCGGATCGTCGGCTCGATCCTCGGGCCCGGCGTCCGCGTCGAGCCGGGGGCCGAGATCGTCGATTCGATCCTGTTCGGCGACGCCGTCGTCCGCCGCGGGGCCCGGCTGCGCAAGGTCATCATCGACAAGGGCGCGGTCATCCCCGAGAGCTTCGAGATCGGCGCCGACGCCGATGCGGACGCCCGCCATTTCAAGATCAGCCGGACCGGGATCCGGGTCGTCCCCAAAGGCTGGACCCGGGAATGATCGAGAAATACAACATCCTCTCGCCGGGCTTCGAGCGCGACGCTTCGCGGGAGATCATGCTGCTGTCGATCATCTCCCAAAGCTTCTTCCAGCCCTTCTCCCTCGAGGACAACCTGCTCGTCATCCTGACCGCTCTGACCTCGGGTTCGGGCGTCGGGTTCAACCGAGCCATGCTCTTCCTCAAGCACGGCGACCGCCTCAAGGGGGAGATGTGGCTGGGGCCGCGGTCGGCCGAGGAGGCCGGGCTCATCTGGGAGGTCCTGTCCACCCCCGGCATCGGCTACGTCGAGATCGTCGAGCACAACCGGGCCCTGATCAGCAGGAACGTGGAGACCCTGAGCGCGCGCCTCAAGGGCCTCGTCTACGCGGCCGACGACGAGAGCGCGCTCATCCCGGCCTACGCGGCCTGCCGCAAGGAGATCCTCCACGTCCGCGAGGCCTCGAACGAGCCCCTGGTCGACCGGCGCTTCCTCAACGTCATCGGGGTCGAGGAGTTCGTCTGCATCCCGCTGCTCGCCCGCGACGACGTGGTCGGCGAGATCATCCTCGACAACGCCATCACCGGGACGCCGATCTCCCCCGGCGACGTCAAGCTGGCCGGGCTCTGCGGCCTGATGGCCGGCAACTACGTCCATTCCGCCGGGCTCCACCGCAAGCTCCTCGACATGGAGAAGATGGCCGCCATGGGCGAGATGGCCATGTTCGTCACCCACCAGCTGCGCAATCCCATCGTCGCCATCGGCGGCTTCACCGACCAGCTCCTCAAGCCGGACGTCCCGGAGGACAGGAAGACGCGCAACCTGACCATCATCCGGGACGAGATCCGCCGGCTCGAGGACATCATCTTCCAGATGGGGCACTTCCTCAAGGTCAGCATGAAGGAGCCCGTCTTCTTCGACCCGGGGCCGGCCATCGCCGCGGTGCTCGAGAGCCCCGAGATACAGGCCCGGTCGCGGGGCTACGTCATGAACGTCAAGATGGACCCCCGGCTGCCGGAGATCCTCTGCGACCCGACCTCCTTCGGCGAGGTCCTCCGCAACCTCCTCGACAACGCCTTCGACGCGACCCCCGCGGGGGGGAGCATCGCCCTGAGGGGCTACCGGAAGAACAGGGCCGGGTTCGCCCTGTCCGTGCGCGACACGGGCCGGGGCATGTCCAATCCGGACAGGGAACAGCTGTTCAGGCCCTTTTTCACCACCAAGGACAAGGGCATGGGCCTCGGCCTGCCGTTCATCAAGCGGGTCATGGACACCTGCGGCGGCAAGATCGAGGTCCAGAGCCGGGCGGGGAAGGGGTCCCTGTTCAAGCTCGTTTTCAACTACCGCGAAAGGGAGTGTTAGGCCATGACCAAGACGATCCTGCTGGTCGAGGACGAAAAGGCCCTCGCCCTTCTCTACGAGGAGGAGCTGACCCGGGAAGGCTACGCGGTCACCGTCGTGACCGACGCCGAGGCCGCCCTGGACGAGCTCCGGAAGTCGGGCTTCGATCTCATCGTCACGGACATCCGCATGCCGGGCAAGAACGGGATCGAGCTCATCACCGAGATCATGGGGCTGCGCAAGGACATCCCCATCGTCATCAACTCGGCCTACCAGAGCTACAAGGAGGACTTCATGACCTGGGCGGCCGACGCCTATGTCGTCAAGTCCGTCTCGCTCGACGAGCTCAAGGCCCGGATCAAAGAGCTCCTGGGGGCATGATGTCGGAGCTCAGAAAGGACCTGATCAGCGGGCGCTGGGTCATCATCGCCACGGAGCGCAGCAAGCGGCCGGACGATTTCCGGCCGCGCGGCGCGGCGGCCCCCGTCCCCGAGGCCGCCGGGTTCTGCCCTTTCTGCGAGGGCAACGAAAGCAAGACGCCGCCCGAGGTCGCCGCCCTGCGCACGGACGGGACGGCGCCGGACTCGCCCGGCTGGACCGTCCGGGTCGTGCCCAACAAGTTCCCGGCCCTCAACCGCGGCACGCCGCCGCCCAAGACCTCGCAGGGCGTCTTCCACTCGATGGAGGGGGTCGGCGTCCACGAGGTCGTCATCGAGAACCCCGACCACGCGCTGGAGCTCTCGGACCTGCCCGCGGTCCACATCCGGGACGTCCTGCAGATGTTCCAGCAGAGGATCCGGACGATCGAGTCCGAGCTCCACTACCAGTACGTCCAGGTCTTCAAGAACAAGGGCAAGGAGGCCGGCGCCTCCCTCAGCCACCCCCATTCCCAGATCGTGGCCACGCCGATCGTCCCGAAGAGGGTCAAGGAGGAGATCTACGGGGCCGACCGGCTCTTCCGGAGCTTCAAGGAGTGCGGCTACTGCCGCATCCTCCGCGAGGAGGAGGCCGCCGCGAAGAGGCTCGTCCTGCGCAACCGCCACGTCTCCGTCATCGCACCCTACGCCTCGCGCTTCCCGTTCGAGATGGCCTTCTATCCCCTCCGGCACTCGTCCACGTTCACGGAGGTCTCCGGGGACGAGCTCCTGGCCCTGGCCGAGGCGATGAAGAGCGCCCTCGCGCGGCTCAAGGACACGGTCGGGGACCCCCCGTTCAACATGGTCCTCCACCAGGCGCCCAATCCCGCGGTCTCGCTCAAGGGCTGGCCCGACATCGACAAGAGCTACCACTGGCATTTGGAGATCTTCCCCATCCTGACCAAGGTGGCGGGATTCGAGTGGGGGACGGGGTTCTACATCAATCCCGTCCCGCCGGAGACGGCGGCGGAGTGCCTGCGCGAAGCCTAGCTCAGGGCGCCGCGGCGATCTTCCGGTAGAGGTCCAGATAGGCCGTCGCCGACCGTTCCCAGGAGAAGTCCGCGGCCATCGCGTTCCCGACAAGGACGTCCCATTCGCGCCGCCGGCCGAACGCGCCGACCGCCCGGGCGGACGCCTCGAGGAGAGCCGCAGCCTCGGCCTCGGCGAACTTGAAGCCGTTGCCGGTCCCGGCCCGGGCGTCGAACTCCTGGACGCTGTCGTCGAGCCCTCCCGTCGCCCGGACGACGGGGACCGTGCCGTACTTCATCGCGTACATCTGGGTCAGCCCGCAGGGCTCGTAGCGCGAAGGGATGAGGAAGAGGTCGCTGCCGGCGTAGATCGCGTGGGCGATCCTCTCGTCGAAGGCGATCTTGAGCCCGATGCGGGAGGGATTCCTGTCCCGCGCCGCGGCCAGGAAGTCCTGGATCTTCGGATCGCCGGTGCCGAGGATGGCCAGCGTCAGGCCGAGGTCGAGCAGGCGGTCGAGGGCCTCGCAGACGATGTCGAGCCCCTTCTGCCCGGCCAGGCGCGTGACCATGCCCGCGACGGGGAGGCCGGCCGGCGCCTCGAGCCCGAACTCGCGGCAGAGCGCTTCGCGGCAGGCCGCCTTGCCGGTCCTGTCGGCGGGCCCGTAGGACCGGACGATGTGCCGGTCGGTCGCCGGGTCCCATTCCCGGTAGTCGACGCCGTTGAGGATGCCGTGGAGGGCGCCGGACCGGTGGCGCAGGAGCCCGTCGAGGCCGCAGCCGAACTCGGGCGTCTGGATCTCCCGGCTGTAGCGCGGGCTGACGGTCGTGACCGCCGTCGCGTAGAGGATGCCCGCCTTGAGCGCGTTGACCTGGCCGTAAAACTCGAGCCCGTCCATGGCGAAAAGCGCCTCCGGGAGCCCGACGCGCCCGAGGATGTCCCTCCCGAACAGTCCCTGGTAGGCCAGGTTATGGATCGTGAAGAGGGAGCGCGTCCCGGCGAAGAAGGGGTCGCCGGCCAGGGGGAACTTGAGATAGGCGAAGGCCAGCGCCGCCTGCCAGTCGTGGCCGTGGACGACGTCCGGACGGAAGCCCGTGGCCCTCATCGTCTCGAGCGAGGCCCGGGCGAAGAAGGCGAAGCGCTCGCCGTTGTCCGGGTAGTCGCCGGCCGGCGGGCCGTAGAGATGGTCGCGGTCGAAGGCCTCCGGCCGGTCGATGAAGAAGACCGTGACGCCGTCGGCCCGGTGGGCGAGGACGGAATAGGCCGGCCGCCCGCCGCCCATCTCGAGGGAGGCCCCGTCGATGACGGTCTCGAGCGGCAGGTTCTTTTTCCGGACCTCCCGGTAGAACGGCATGAAGACCCGGACGTCGGCGCCGAGCCCGGCCAGGACCTTGGGCAGGGCCCCGGCCACGTCGGCCAGGCCGCCCGTCTTGGCGTAGGGGATGACTTCGGATGCGAGGAATGCGACTTTCATGGTCCCGCTATTCTAGCATATCCGTCCGCCCTTGTATCCGTCCCGTCGGCCGCCGAAAGGCCTCGGGCGGGCCTCGGGGATCATCTTCGCTCGCTGCGGTGATTTTTCACGCCGCTCCGTTCGCCGGATTCGGCGTTCACGGCGCTGATTCCGGGTCCTGTCCGGTGGCGTCCCCGTCCGGCTTCGGAGGG
>CAZFBC010000008.1:0-4543 GCA_964517245.1 uncultured Eubacteriales bacterium
CTTCTTGCCGCGGCCGTGGCCGGCGGCCGGATTGACGACGAGCAGGGTCTTCATGATGGTCATGCCTCGACGCTAGGGACTTATAGCACAGGCCCGCGGGAATAGGAAGGGCCGCGGCGTCTTGTCCGCGCGGTCCGCCCGTGGTATCGTGAGCGGGAAGACCGGGATGCGGAGGGAGACCATGTATGAACCCCGTCGGAAATGGGCCGTGATCTTGGCGGTTTCGGCCGTGATCGCGGGCGCGGCCTGCGGGAGGCCGGGGGAGAAGGCGGAGAAGGGCGCGTTCGCGCTCGAGGAGGCGACCGTCGCCGCGCTCCAGGAGCTGATGGCGGCGGGGAGGGCGACCTCCGAGAGCATCGTCGCCCGCTACCTCGAGCGCATCGAGGCGATCGACCGGAGCGGGCCGGCGCTCAACAGCGTCATCGAGGTCAATCCCGACGCCCTGGCGATCGCCCGCGAGCTCGACCGGGAGCGCCGGGAGAAGGGGCCGCGCGGGCCCATGCACGGCATCCCCGTCCTCGTCAAGGACAACATCGACACGGCCGACGGGATGGAGACGACGGCCGGGTCGCTGGCGCTGCTCGGCTCGAAGCCGGCCCGGGACGCGTTCGTCGTCGAGCAGCTGCGCGAGGCCGGGGCCGTCATCCTGGGCAAGACCAACCTCAGCGAGTGGGCCAACTTCCGCTCGACGCGCTCGACGAGCGGCTGGAGCGGGCGGGGCGGCCAGACGCGCAACCCCTACGCGCTCGACCGGAACCCGTCGGGCTCGAGCTCGGGCTCGGCGGCGGCGGTCGCGGCGAGCTTGGCGGCGGTCGCGGTCGGGACGGAGACCGACGGCTCGATCGTGTCGCCCGCGTCGGCCTGCGGCGTCGTCGGCATCAAGCCGACCGTGGGGCTGGTCAGCCGCTCGGGCATCGTCCCCATCGCCCACTCGCAGGACACGGCCGGGCCGATGGGGCGGACGGTCGCCGACGCGGCGGCCCTGCTCGGGGCCATGGTCGGGCCCGACCTCGACGACCCGGCGACCGCGGCGACGGGCGTCCGCATGTACCGGGATTACCGCGAGTTCCTGGTCGAGGACGGGCTGCGGGGCGCGCGGATCGGGGTCGTGAGGGCGCGGTCGTTCAACTTCGCGAAGAGGCTCGACCCCATCCTCGACGGGGCGGTCGAGGCCATGAGGAAGGCCGGGGCGGAGATCGTCGACCCGGTCGAGATCCCGACGCTGGGGCAGACGGACGATGCGGAGTACGAGGTCCTGCTCTACGAGTTCAAGGCCGACCTCGAGGCCTACTTCGCGGGGCGGCCGGGCGCGGCGGTGCGGACGCTGGAGGAGCTCATCGCGTTCAACGAGAAGAACGCGGAGCGCGAGATGCCGTTCTTCGGCCAGGAGATCCTGGAGCGGGCGGCCAAGAAGGGGCCGCTGACGGACAAGGCCTACGTCGACGCGCTGGAGAGGTGCCGTGACCTCATGCGGGCCAAGGGCATCGACGCCGTGATGGCCGAGCACAGGCTCGACGCGCTGTTCATGCTGACGAACGGGCCGGCCCACGTGACCGACCTCGTCAACGGCGACTCGTTCTCGGGTAGCTCGTCGTCGCCGGCGGCGGTGGCCGGGTACCCGACGATCACGTTGCCGGCGGGCTGGGTGCACGGGCTGCCGGTGGGCGTGTCGTTCGTGGGCGGGGCGTGGACCGAGCACGTGCTGATCCGGCTGGCGTACGGGCTCGAGCGGGCGCTGGGGGAGGCGGCGGCGGGAGCGGAGGCGGGAGAGGCGGGTGAGGCGCCGGGAGCGGCCGGCATGCGGCGCGCCCCGCGCTTCCTGCCGACGGTTGAGTTGACTTGGGGTCGGACCTCAGCAAAATAATTATTATCAATAATATGCGAGCCGATGAGCGTCGGCTATCAGTTTGGCTCATGATGAAAATCGCTGTTTTTGACCCCCAAAATCGCAAAATTCCCTCGGAGGGCCTGGAACGGGGCCGGGGCAAGCGGAACGGGTGGGTCTAAGTTAAGGAGGATCGCGTGATCGAACTCGCGGGCGTTTCCAAGAGCTACAACCGGGGGAGGGTGAAGGCGGTCGACGACCTGACGCTGAAGGTCGAGCCGGGCGAGATCTTCGGGTTCCTGGGGCCGAACGGGGCGGGGAAGACGACGACCATCAAGATGATCGTCGGGCTGCTCAGGCCGGACGCGGGACGGGTCGCGGTCGAGGGGTTCGACGTGGAGAGGCAGCCGCTCGAGGCGAAACAGGTGACGACGTACGTGCCGGACACGCCGGCCGTCTACGAGCGGCTGACGGGCCTCGAGTACCTGAACTTCATCGGCGACGTCTACGGCGTGCCCAAGGCGGAGCGGCTGGAGCGGATCGGCAAGTGGCTCGAGATCTTCGAGCTGGCGCCGGTCGTCACCAACCCCATCCAGAGCTACTCGCACGGCATGCGGCAGAAGATCGTGCTGGCGGCGGCGCTGCTCCCGGCGCCGCGGGTGATGGTCCTCGACGAGCCGCTGGTGGGGCTCGACCCGCGGGCGGCGCACCAGATCAAGGAGATGTTCCGGGAGCACTGCGACGCCGGCAAGACGCTTTTCTTCTCGACCCACATCATGGAGGTGGCCGAGAAGCTGTGCGACCGGATCGGCATCATCCACAGGGGGCGGCTGGTGGCGTGCGGCACGATGGAGGAGCTGAAGAGACGGGCGACCGAGGGCGCGGCTAAGGGAGCGGCCGGAGGAGGCGAGGGGGCAGGCGGGGACGGAGGGGGCGAGGGCGGGTCGTCACTCGAGGAGATCTTCCTGGAGCTGACGGAAAAGTGAGAGGGACCGCGATGGACGGCGGGAGGAGCGGCGGAGCGGGCGGGGCGCGCGGGGCGAGAAGGGCCAGAGGGGTGGCGGGCGCGCGTCGGCTGGCGATGCTGGCGACGGTCATCAGGGCCGGGCTGAGGTCGAACTTCGGGCTGGCGCTCCTCAAGCACCGGCTGTTCAAGGAGAAGAAGGACCGCTGGCTGGTGCCGCTCGTGGCGTTGGCGGCGGTGGGCGTGGCGCC
This sequence comes from uncultured Eubacteriales bacterium, assembly GCA_964517245.1. GTDB lineage: Bacteria > Acidobacteriota > Aminicenantia > Aminicenantales > Saccharicenantaceae > RBG-16-66-30. Next base: position 3,041 of record CAZFBC010000008.1, read on the forward strand.
GGCTCTGTACGGCGTGGTGCTCCTGGTGAAGAACGCCTACGGCGTGCTCGCGCCGATGGGGCAGGAGAGGGCGCTGCTGTCGCTGGGGATGCTGGCGGGGCAGTTCCTCATCCTGATCTTCGGGATCTTCTACGTCGTTTCGGCGTTCTATTTCTCGCGGGACCTGGAGATGCTGATCCCGCTGCCGCTCAGGCCGGGCGAGGTCATGGCCAGCAAGTTCGCGGTCATCGCGGTCAACGAGTACCTGACGGTCGCGGCGGTCGTGCTGCCGATCGTGATCACGTACGGGGTGCTGGCGGGGAGCGGGAGCGGCGCGGGGGCGGGCGTGGGCTACTGGGTGAACGCGGCGCTGGTCTACGCGGCGCTGCCGGTCATCCCGCTGGCGATCGTATCGGTCGCGGTCGTGGTGATGATGAGGTTCGTCAACATCGGCCGGAAGAAGGACGCGCTCATCCTGATAGGCAGCGTGATGCTCATCGTCGCCGCGCTGGCGGCGCAGATCGCGCTGGGGAAATCGGCGGGGGGAACGGGAGTGGGAGGGACGGGAGCGGGATTCGGAGACGGCGGAGGGGCGCTGACGGACGCGTCGGCCGTGGCTGCGTTCTTCGCGTCGCCCGACAGCCTGCTCAATAGGGTCGGGGCCTTTTTTCCGCCGGGCATCTGGGCGACCAAGGCGGTGGCGGGCGGGTTCAGCGCGGAGGGTCTGACGCACCTGGCGCTGCTGCTGGGCGTGTCGGCCGGGCTCTTCGCGGCGATGGTCGTGCTGGCGGAGAAGCTTTTCTACAGGGGGCTGGTCGGGCTGGGCGAGACGACGGGGAAGAGGAGAAGACTGACGCGCGACGAGATGTCGCGGCGCGTGACGTCGGGGCGGCGGGCGGTCGCGGCGATCTTCGGGCGCGAGTGGAAGATCATGAACCGGACGCCGATCTTTCTGCTGAACGGGGTCCTGGTGGTGGTGCTGTTCCCGGCCATCTTCGTGCTGATGGCGACGATCGAGAGCGGGGGGAGCGTGGGCGGAGGCAACTGGGAGGGCGGCGACCCGATGGTCCTGCTGAAGGTCATGACGTCGGCCAACCCGCTGGTCGTCATCCTGGCGACGGCGCTGTTCATGACGCTGTGCGGCAGCCTCAACGGGACGTCGTCGTCGGCGTTCTCGCGGGAGGGCGCGCAGTTCTGGATCTCGCGGGTCATCCCGGTGGCGCCGCGGGAGCAGGCGGCAGCCAAGTTCATGCACTCGTACCTGGTGGCCATGCTGGGGGTCGTGACGGCGGGGGGCGTGGGGGCGGCGGTGCTCCATATCAGGGCGGCGCACCTGGCGGTCGCGGCGGGGCTGGCGCTCGTCGCGGGCGTGCTGCTGACGGCGGTCGGGATGATCATCGACCTGGCGCGGCCGCTGCTCGACTGGGCGAACCCGCAGAAGGCGATCAAGCAGAACCTCAATGTGCTGCTGGGGATGCTGGCGGACGTGGGGATCCTGACGGCGGTGTTCTTCGGCGTCAAGGC
>CAZFBC010000008.1:4643-7129 GCA_964517245.1 uncultured Eubacteriales bacterium
ACCTTGAGGTTGAGGAGCTCGACCAGCACCGAGAAGCCCATTGCGAAGTAGATGTAGCCCTTGGGGATGACCAGGCCGAAGCCCTCGCCGAAGAGCGTGAAGCCGACGAGAAGCAGGAAGCTCAGGGCCAGCATCTTGATGGTCGGGTGGCCGTCGACGAAATCGCCGATGGCCTTGGCCGAGAACATCATGACGACCACGGCGATGACGATGGCCAGGATCATGATCGTCACGTGCTCGGCCAGGCCGATGGCGGTAATGACCGAGTCGAGCGAGAAGATGATGTCGAGGACGGCGATCTGGGCCAGGACGCTGAGCATCGAGGCGCCGGCCTTGGCCTTGCGGCGGTCGGTCTCGCCCATGAGGCTGTTGTGGATCTCGTGCGTGCTCTTGCCGAGGAGGAAGAGACCGCCGCCGATCAGGATGATGTCGCGGCCGGTGAATTCGTGCGAGAGGAGGTGAAAGAGCGGCCGGGTCAGGCTCATGACCCAGGTCAGCGAGAGGAGCAGGACGATGCGGCTGATCATGGCCAGGGCCAGGCCGAGCACGCGGGCGCGGTTGCGCTTGTCGCCGGGGAGGCGGCCGACCAGGACGGAGATGAAGATGATGTTGTCGATGCCCAGGACGATCTCGAGGGCGGTCAGCGTCGCGAGCGCGATCCACGACTGAAAGTGCGTGATCCATTCCATAGATGCCTCCGGCTCCGGGCGAAATTCGCACGCATTATAGCAAATTCTTAGGTCTTGGGGAGGTCTTGGGGTCGGACCTCAGCAACAGAAATATTATCAACAAGATAGGCTATGAAAAGGGCGGGAAAAGAGGCCAAATTCGATGTTTTTAGCCCTGAAAACGCTTAATTCGGCGTGGGGACCGATAATGGCGATATATTAGGGCACGAAAACAGCAAGAACACGTTTATAGGGCCAAAAACATAAAAAATAGCGTAGACCTAAACTGTAGGAGCGTGCGGGAGAAGAAGCATCTTGCAGAAAATTAACAAGTTGCTGAGGTCCGACCCCAATTGGGTGGGACCAATTGGGTAGGAGCAGTGGCTACGTCTTCCGCTCTTGTCCGCCCCTCCCTCACTCCCTCAGACGCAGCCATCCGGCTTGCGCATCCCGGCGATCTTGGCCGCCTTCTTGGCCGGCCCGCCGGGGAAGATGTCGTAGAGCTCGCGCGTGTTGATCACGCCGCTCTTGTTGAGCTTGCGGATGCTGGGCACCTGGCCGTTCTCTTTGAACTCCTTGTGGATGAACTCGATGACCTTCCAGTGGAGCGGCGTCAGCTCGGCGATGCCCTCCTCGGCGGCGATGGCAGCGGCGATCTCGCTCGTCCACTGCGAGAAATCGGTCATGTAGCCCTCGGCGTCGACGTCGACGACGGCGGTCCCGAACGGCTTCTTCGACATCGGCGTGTCTCCTGCGGTTTATAAATCGAGCCCGTCTCCGGGCGTCGCGTTCCGGGCATCGTCATCAATATTGACGAGTCGTTTCACTTCCGAAAAATACTAGCATTATTGTAGGGAATATTCAAGAGGGTTGCAGTCTTGGGAGTCTTGGGGTTCTTGGGAGTCTTGGGGTCGGACCTCAGCGAATCTATTAAAATCAATAAGTTAGAAGTGATTTGGGGCCGATTTCCCGGTCAATTACATCATTTTCGGGGCCCGAATTGCACAAATAAGTGCGGCGCGTGCGGTAGAGGGAGAGGCAGTCGCCCTGGTGAACGACCTCGACGGCCTTGACCTTGCCCCCGAGCTCGCCGCGGAACCGCGCCAGGAAATCCGCGCTGCCTACGGCGACGCTCTCGGTCCAGAAGGCCTCGCGCCCGACCTGCCCTATCCGGATGGCCTGGTCGATCCACTCCGCGCGTATGCGCTTGAGGGACGCGACGTCGCGGGCGCCGACGAGGTCCATCAGCGCATCCGTGTCGACGAGCTTGAGCCGGGGGCGAACGTCGGGGCGCAGCAGCTCGTTGTAGCCGCAGAACCGCCAGTCGCGGGGGTGGCGCACGACCGCCGCCCTGACCATGTTCATGTCGACGTAGGTGAGGCAGCGGGCGAGCTGGGCGCCGCATTCGATGGCCGTGGCGTGGAAGCGGTCCTCCCAGAACGCGCCGTGGCGGTCCTTGCGCAGGTTGTACTCCTGGGCGACGCGGGCGTGAGCGAGCTGGATGGCCTGGGATACCGCATGGGGGGACGGGGCGCCCGCGACGGCGGCGGTGGAATCGGGGGATGAAGCGGCGTGCCGGCCGAGGCGCATATCGCGCATATCGCGGCGCAGGCTGCGGCTCGAATCGCGGCCCATGACCATCAGGTGGACGTGGTTGGACGTGATCATGAAATTCAGGATGACCAGGCCGAAGCGCCGCCTCGCTTCGCGCAGCCAGCGCATCCAGAGGAGCTTGTCGCGGTGGAATTTGAGGAGGAACTCCTTTTTGTGGCAGCGGTGCGTGACGTGCCAGATGTGGCCCGGCACGAGGTTCCGATT
>CAZFBC010000008.1:7229-15261 GCA_964517245.1 uncultured Eubacteriales bacterium
CGCAAGTGCTGCTGGGGCGACGTCGACCCTCGGATGCGCGACTACCACGACCGCGAGTGGGGAACCCCGCTTCACGACGACCGCAAGCTCTTCGAGTTCCTCATCCTCGAGGGTTTCCAGGCGGGGCTCAGCTGGAAGCTCATCCTCGACAAGCGGGAGAACTTCCGGCGCGCCTTCCGCGGCTTCGATCCCGCGAAAGTGGCCAGGTTCACGGCCCGCGACGTGCGGCGCCTGCTGGCGGACGCGGGGATCGTCCGCAACCGGCTGAAGATCCTCGGCGCGATCAACAACGCCCGGCGCTTCCTCGAGGTGCGGCGCGAGTTCGGCACGTTCGACCGCTACATCTGGGAGTTCGTCGGCGGGTCGCCGATCGTGTCGAAGCTGCGGGTGCTCGCGGCGATGCCTGCCCGGACGCCTCTTTCGGACGCGATCAGCCTGGACCTGAAGGCGCGCGGCTTCAAGTTCGTCGGCTCGACCGTCGTCTACGCGCACATGCAGGCGACGGGCATGGTCAACGACCACCTGGTCACGTGTTTCCGGCATCGGGAGCTAGCGAGGGCGCGAAAAGGCGCGAAGAATAAACATGTATCCGGTGCATCCGCAGCGGGCCGAAAAAAGCGAATTGGGCGAAAACAGGCCCCAAAACGATGAAATTGACGCCGCTCCAAACTGATGGTTGTTTCTGGTGCATGGCTAATGCCAACATAATAAAAGAAATGCTGAGGTCCGACCCCAATGCTGATTAAGGACGAATACGTCCGGGCGTACAGCGGGCTGCCGCGGCGCGCCTGGATCCTGTTCGCGGTCAACCTGGTCAACTCGTCCGGGGCGATGGTCCTGTTCTTCCTCTCGCTCTACCTGACCCGCGAGCTCGGCTTCAGCGCGGCCCGGGCCGGGCAGATCCTCAGCCTCTACGGCGCCGGCTCGCTCGCCGGGGCGTACCTCGGCGGCTGGATGGCCGACCGCGCCGGTTCGATCCGCGTCCAGAAGGGGAGCCTGGCGGCGTGCGGCGTCCTGCTGATCGCCCTCGGCGGGGTCGTCTCGGCGTGGGGCATCGGGGCGCTGCTTTTCGCCTACGCCCTGGCCGCGGGCATGCTCTACCCGGCCAACGCCACGTCGATGTCGAAGATCTGCCCGCCCGAGGTCCAGGTCAAGGGGTTCGCGCTCAACCGACTGGCCAACAACCTCGGGGCGACGATCGGGCCGGCGGTCGGCGGGATGCTGGCCGTCCGCGACTACCGGCTCCTGTTCTGGGCCGACGGCCTGACCTCGATCGCGGCGGCGGCGGTCTTCGTGCTGCTGTGGCGCGGGGCGCGGGAGGAGCGGGAGAGGAGCGAGGAGAGGAAGGAGAGGGCGGCGGGAGCGGCGAGGGAGGGCCGGACGGACGGGGAGGAGAGCGCGGAGAGGCAGGAGAGGGCGGCGAGGGCGGAGCGAGCGAACGAAGCGGAGCGGACCGCGCCGGCGGAACCGGTCGTGGGAGATCGCGCGCCCGCTCCGGCCAACGCTTCCCGCTCCCCCTGGCGCGACGGGCCGTTCCTCGTCCTCATGCTCATCTTCCTCGTCTGGTGCGCCGTCTTCATCCAGGTCCTGACGACCTTCCCGCTCTACATGCGCAACGTCTACGGCCTGGCCGAGAACCGGATCGGACAGCTCTTCGCGGTCAACACGATCCTGATCGTCGTCCTCGAGATGATCCTGATGGAGCGGATCCGCAAGTACCCGCTGGCCCGGATGATCAACGTGTCGTTCCTGCTGCTCGGCCTCGGGCTCGGCCTGATGCCGCTCGGGCGCGGGTTCGCCTTCGGCGCGCTGACCGTGGCCATCTGGACGTTCGGCGAGATGCTGAGCATGCCGCTCGTCACCGCCCTCATCGCCGGGCGCGCCGACGACACGAACCGCGGCCGCTACATGGGCGTGTTCAGCCTGGTCTTCTCGCTGGCGTTCGTCGTCGCCCCGGCCGGCGGCACGGCGATCTACGGCCGCTTCGGCGGCGACGCCGTCTGGTACGTGAGCGCCGCCCTGTGCCTCCTCATCGCCGCCGCCTTCTCGGCGCTCCGGCCGTATTTGTCTGGGGTCGGACCTCAGCAACATCAATTAAATCAATAGTATACGCGCATTTTAGGCGGCTTTTTCCGGGGTTTTTCGATGTTTTTAGGGCCAAATTAGTGATAATTCACAATCGCGGTTCAGGGGCAGCGTATAGTTTTACGTTTTTGACCCCAAAACCATTGAAATTGGCCCCTTTTTGGGCCTCAATCAGGGCTTAAGTAATAGAAAATAAAGCAATCGCTGAGGTCCGACCCCAATCATGTCCAATCATGTTGACATCGGCGAGCGGACGGGCCTATATTTGCGGCATCGGCCGCATCGGAAGAGGAGGGAAAACATGAAGCGCGCAGCTGTCGTCGGCGGTGGCGCCGTGCTTATCTTCGTCTTCGCTACTGCCTTCGCCCTTGCCCTCAAGCCTGCGTTCTCCCAATCCAAGCCGGCGCCCGCCCCTACTCCCTCCGGCGTCGTCGCCCCGAGCCCGACGGCCCCCGGCGCTCCCAAACCCGCCCCCTCCCAGCTCCCCGTCTTCCGCTATCACGCCGTCGTCGACCAGCAGGGCTTCGGCTACGAGATCTACCGCATGCTCGTCCCCAAGGACTGGACCTTCGCGGGCGGCATCGCGTGGGACTTCGCCAAGATCCCGCCCGAGGCCAACCTCGCCTTCACCGTCGCCAGCCCCGACGGCCTCTCGGTCATCGAGAAGTCCGGCCCCATGACCTTCCTCTGGTCCCAGGACCAGAACATGGTCTATACCTACGCCCAGGCCGGGACGCCGGTCATGCAACCGCTTGGCGCCGCCGAATTCCTCCAGAACGTCTACATCCCGCGCGCCCGCTCGAACTGCGGCGAGCTCAAGGTCGTCGAGACGCAGCCGCTGCCCGACCTGGCCCGGCACATGCTCGCCGCCGGGAACGCCCAGCTGAACGTCTTTCATCAGATCTCGCCTCCGAAGAGTCCTGTCGAGACGCGGGCCGACTCCGCCCGGGTCAAGGTCGAGTACGTCTGGAACGGCCGCCGCATGGCCGAGGACTTCACCTGCACGATCAACTACGTCATCGCCTACGCCGCGTCGATGTACGGCTCTGTCGCCGTCATCAACTGGGTGCCGCAGGTCGAGAGCTTCCGCGCCCCGGCCGAGGAGATGGCCTCGAAGGTCCGCCTCTTCCAGGTCATGCTCTATTCGCGGGTCGACAACCCCCTCTGGACGGTCAACAACATCCGGCTCGCGGCCGTGATCAACCGGGAGGCGCTGCGCCACCAGCAGGCCGTCTTCGCCAGGCTGCAGCAGATCCGCCAGACCATGACCGAGACGAGCGACATCATCAACCAGACGATGGCCAACCGCAGCGCGGCCCAGGACCGGATGTTCGAGAAGTACTCCCAGGCGCTAAGAGGCGTCGATACGTACGTCGATCCGGTCAACAACCGCAACATCGACCTGCCGTCGGGCTACGGGAACGTCTGGACCAACGGAAGCGACTACATCCTGAGCGACAGCCCCGGCTACAATCCCAACGTGGGCTCGGGCGGGAACTGGACGCAGATGAACCGCAAGCATTAGTTGGGGTCGGACCTCAGCAATTTATTTAAAAATAAATAAATAGCCTGGCACTATCTCTCGTTATCAGTTTGAGTTCTCTCGAATATTGCGATTTTTGGGGTCAAAAAGCTTAATATTCCTAGCCTGGGGCGAATGACTGAGTATTTTGCCCCAGGCAGGAGAATTTTGATGTTTTTGGGGTCGAAAATAGCGATTTTCTGATCTGGCCAAACTGATGGCCGTAACTTTCCGATGCTTAACTTATTGATAAAAGTATAGTTGCTGAGGTCCGACCCCAATCACATATTCCAGCGGTACGATACCTTCAGCAGGAAGATGTTGTCGCCGGGGGCGGAGAACAGATCGCCCAGATCCCTCCGCAGCTGCAGGTCCCCAGGATTCGCGTAATCCGCCCGGTTCTGCGTCCACACCAGGTACAGCAGGCTCCCCGGCCTGTACTCCCACCTGAGCACGACCGTCCCCCGCAGCGACTTGAAGTTGAAGTCCGGGTTGGCGAACTCGAACGTCGCCGCCTCGCCCTCCGCCCCGTCCGGATCGACCGTGTACACATCGCCCTCCCCGTCGTACACGATGGTCGACGCGCTCCCTTCCGCCCCGTACACGCTGTAGTCGAACGTCGCCGGCGCGGCCAGCTCCTTGAACGCGTCGTAGTGCCCGACCGCGATGAACGGCTGCAGGTACGCCTGGAGCGTCAGCTTCGGCGTGAACGTCCAGTCGAGCCGCACTTCGCTGCCCAACACCTTCTGGTCGATCCTCCCGAACACGTACCTCGCGCCGTAGGTCGCCTCCATCAGCGCGTCGTCGACCTTCGTCACCCACTGGACGTCGTTCCGCTCGAACCCGATCGTAGGGCCGACCGACAGGCTGAAATTCGACCCCGGCTTCCACCTCGCCGAGAGCCCCGCGTACCACTCGTTAGACGACCTCGGCCGCCGGTACGCCGACGATTCGAGCTCGAACACGACCCGTTTCCTGCTGTCCGTCGTCACGGCCAGGTCCACCTGGTATCCCGATGGGAGGATCGCCAGCGGCCCGCCCCGCGTATGGTCCTTGCTCATCGTGTCGGGATTGTAGGCGAGCATCGTGCTGACCCTCCAGAAGTTCCGCAGCTGACCCTCGAACATGAGCAGCCCGCCGTCCCAGATCTTGTTGCCGCCGAAGTCGTAGCTGCGGAACCAGCCGCCCGCCAGGAGCGCGTTTAAGAACGCCTTGCCCGGCTTCGTCCACTGATAGCCCGGCAGGAGCTGCATCTGGATGACGTCGGACCCGCCCCGCTGGAACCCGGCGTCGTTCGGGTCGAAGCCCGGCGACAGGGCCCCCACGTTGGCCAGAAAGAGCACGTTGCCGGTCTGCTTGGCCAGGTTCAGCCGCGCCCCCCACCCGCTCAGGCTGGTCGCCTCCGGATCGACCTCGACGTGGGTCGCGTCCGGCCTCTGGAAATAGTGCACCGACGAGGTCTGGAGGCGCAGGATGTTCTCGACCGTCCCCTCGACCCGCGTCGCGCCGACCCACCCGCCGACGACCCAATCTTTCTTCTTGTCGAGCGACACCCAGCCGTCCGCGGCCAGGCTGAACGCGTTCTTGTTGAGGATGTCCGCGAGGATCCCGCCCTCTCCGTCCTCCCCGCCCGCCAGGTCCCGCGCCACGCCCGTCGCCATCAGCCCGAACCCGCTCCGCCCCTCGTCGATGTCTTTCTGCACGCGCAGCGCCCCGTAGTACGAGAACGGCTCGACCTCCTCGAGGATACGCGTCCCGAGCTGCTCGATCTCGGCGTACTCGCGGGCCGTCGCCGCGTTCAGGAAGCTGAAGTTCCACCCCTCGCCGATCCTCCCCGTCAGCTTGGCCGCGCCCAGGATCGTCGTCCGGTCGGGCATGCGCACGTACCCGTCCTCGGTGACGTACCCCTGCGGCTCCCTCCCCACGCGCCGGCTGTAGAAGAACCGCGGCTCGGGCCAGTTGATGTTGGCGTTGAGGAAGACGCCGCCGCGCCCGAAGTTGTTGAAGAGCGCCGCGCCCTCGATGAAGAACGGCCGCTTCTCCTCGTAATAGGTCTCGTACGCCGACAGGTTGAGGACGGCCGGGTCGACCTCGACCTGCCCGAAGTCGGGGTTGACCGTGGCATCGAGCGTCAGGTTGCTCTTCAGGCCCACCTTGAGGTCGAAGCCGGCGCCCGCCAGGGCGCGCTCGCCCGTCTCGAAGGGATTGCCCTCCTCCTCCGGCCGGAGCCGCGCCTGGGCGACCGTGTAGGGCATGAACTCGATGTGGCGCCCCGGGCTGATGCCGCGGATGCCCTCGAGGCGGGCGAACCGCGACACGTTGGCCGGCTCGCTCTTCGGCGACCAGTTGAAGGTCGATTCCTCGTTCTTGCGCCGGATCATGCGCCGGAAGTTGACGCCCCAGACGTAGTCGTCCTTCTTGGGGAAGCGGATCTCGTTGAAGGGGATGCGGAACTCGATCGCCCAGCCCTGGTCGTTGACCGCGGCCTTGTTCTCCCAGACGCCGTCCCAGGAGTCGTCCTCGTTGACGTCGTTCGACAGGGCCGCGTCCGTGATCGCCCCGGCCGGGTTGGCCACGAAAACGTAGCCGGAGCGCTTGTCGAAGTAGGGGTCGATGAGGACCGCGAACCAGTCGGAGTCGGTGTTGCTGTCGCGCCGGCCGAGGCGCCTGCGGATCTTGGCGGGGTCGGCGTCGTGGCAGAGCGCGGCGACGTAGAGGGCCCGGTCGTCGTAGGCGACCCAGACCTCGGTGCGCTCGGTCGCGGGCGATCCGTCCTCGGGGTTGTTCTGGGTGAAGCCGGTCGCGGGCGGGCTCGCCGTCCAGACGGCCTCGTCGAGGCGGCCGTCGACGACGACGGGCTCGGCGGCGCCGACGCGGACGGCCCGGACGATCTTCGCGTCGGGGGGCGGGAGCTGGGGCCGGGAGGCGCGCGAGGATGGGCCGGAGGCGGCGCGGGGGGCGGAGGAGAGAGCCGGCGACGCGAGGCCGAGGGCGAAGAGGCCGGCGAGGGCGAGGCGGAGCGTGATCATGAGCGCGATCGCGGGCGTCTTTTTCATCGGCGGCTCCTCGACGGGGCGGAATATGCACATCGACACATGGAAATACGAAACGGCGGGAGCGAATGTTGCCATGGGACCGAAGAAAGTTGACCCGCCCCCGGCGACTCGGATATCATACGTCCCGCAATGGATACGGACACGCGGTTCGCCAAATTCGTCAGGGAGTTCCCCGGGCGGCTGGCCATGCCCCTCTGCTCCTACGCCGGGCTCGAGATCACCGGCGAGTCGGTCGAGGACATGCTCAGCGTCCCCGGTTCCCAGTTCAAGGCGGTCATGGCCATGCACGAGCGCTACGGGACCCCCGTCCTCGTCACGGCCATCGACCCGACGGCCGAGGCCGAGACCTACGGCTGCGAGGTCAGGCTGAAGGAGAAGGAGGCGCCGGTCGTCGTCGGCCGGCTCGTCACCGATGCCGCCGGCGTCGCCGCGCTGCCCGACCCCGTCCCGGGCGACGCCCGGACGCGCGTGCCGATCGAGACGGCCTGGCGCCTGACGGCCGAGGTCGGCGAGGGCGTGCCCGTCCTCGGCGCGATGCTCGCGCCGTTCGCGCTGGCGTCGCAGCTCTTCGGCGCCGGGGAGGCGCTCGCCGCCGCGACGTCGGACGAGCCCGACGCGATCGAGGCCCTGCTCGACATCGTCACCGGGTTCCTGTGCCGCTACGCGCTCGAGTTCCGCGAGACCGGGGCCTGGGGCGTCGTCGTGTCCGAGGCGGCCGGGCGGCTCGCCCCGGAGGCCATGGAGCGCTTCTCCGTGCCGTTCATCAAGCGCATCGTCAAGGCCGTCGGGACGGAGGATTTCGCGGTCATCCCGCACAGCTGCAACGCGACGCTCGGCCACCTCGACGGGCTGCTCGCCGGCGGGGCGAAGATCTTCCATTTCGGCTCCTCGATGGATATGGTCGGGGCGCTCGCCAGGGTGGGCGAGGACGTCGTCCTGGGCGGCAACCTCGACGCGGAGGCGGTCTTCCGCAAGGGGACGCCCCAGGCGGCGGGCGAGGCGACCCGGGCCCTGCTCGAGGCCACGCGCGGCCGCCGTAACTTCTTCGTCTCGTCGGGGTGCGACCTCCCGCCCGGCTCGCCGCTCGCGAACCTGAACGCGTTCTACCGCGCCGTCGCCGAATTCAATAAGTAATGGGGTCGGACCTCAGCAACTATATTTATATCAGTTAGATAAAAACAATTCGGCCACGGCCATCAGTTTGGCCCGAGCGGATAATCGCTGTTTTTGACCCCCAAAACATCAAAATAGTCCTAACTGGGGCGAAGTGCTCAGGCGTTTCGCCCAAGGCAGGGAATATTGAGCTTTTTGACCCCAAAAATCGCAAAATTCGCATGATGTAAAACTGATGGCGAGGCCATTATGAAGC
>CAZFBC010000008.1:15361-30837 GCA_964517245.1 uncultured Eubacteriales bacterium
CCAAAAATCGCAAAATTCGCATGATGTAAAACTGATGGCGAGGCCATTATGAAGCTTATGTTACTAATTATAAATAAAATGCTGAGGTCCGACCCCAAACTATTACCCCAAACTATTCCAATTTCCTTGGTCGACCACCTGACTGAATTGCACTGACCGCGATCAAGGCAATTCCACTCAACTCCAGGATCCAGTTCATGCGCAGGCCTAGAAAGCGCGACCCGAGGAACTTGTCGAAATGATGAAAGGATGCCGCCCGAACGACGATGAACGTGAGCAGGAAGATCAAGCCGAATAACAACAGCATCCTTTCGCGCAAGACGGCTCGGATCTTCCACGCGAAGGCCATAAGCGCCAGGAATCCCGCCGCCGCTATCGCGATGACGAACCAGAACTGAACTGACCGCCGTTGCTCATACCATCCGCCCCGGACGGCAAGCACGCGGCCGATGTCCGTAAAGAGAGATTGCAGGTCGAGTTGTTTGTTGATGCACAAGAACGACAGGAGCAAGGCCAGCCCCAACCACAGATGTCGCGGATTTCGCTGCCCCTTTTCATCGGCGACCTGCTGACGGAACACGTTCGCAAAGCAAAGAACTGCGGCTATGCCATAGGCCGCGACGGTCAGCCAACCCATAAAGCTCGGATCGCCGATCTGCGGTCGCCACCGGATCTGCGAGAAGAACTCCGCAAAGCTCATGACCAGTCCGTGCGCTGCCCTGCCGGGATAATGGGCCTGTCAACGCAACTCGTCGCGAGCCGCCTCCGCTTGATCGGCCTCGGCGAGTTGGGAGATCCACGCATCGTGTCATTCCATTTCGGGAAAAGGATTCACTTTACAGCCTCGAACAGCGTCCACGGATAGGCCTTGAGGTCCTTCAGGAACGGCCGCTGCCACTTGAACTCGGGGTGGGCCGCCAGGAACTCCGCCGCCGTGAAATCCTTCCCGCAGGGGTGCCCCATGTGGGCCCAGAGCTTCATCTCCTTCACCAGCGCGCTCGACGTCACCTTGCCCTGGACCGACCCGGCCGGCGAGAACGGCGCCCAGCTGAACTCGGGCGTGCCCTTGGGGTCCTCGTCGACGTGCCCGCACAGCACGTTGCTGTTGGCGGCGCTCCGCCCCGTCGAGGCGTCGATGTGGTCGGCCTCGAACAGCTTCCCGTCCTCGACGTCGATGTAGCCCTTGTACTCCGCCATGAGCTGCTCCCAGCGCGCCTTCCTGACGAGCACGGACTGCGTCGTGTCGCTCGCGTCGAACGTCGTCTCCTCGGCGATGACCTTCTCGTCGCCCGGGAAGTTCGACCCGATGAAATAGCCGTCCGCCGTCCGCCACAGCCGCTGGTTCTTCAGCCCCAGCTCGTATTTCGCGATCTCGCCCGTCTTCGTGTCGCCGACGAGCCAGTCGTTGGCGTAGGCGCCGTTGTTGTCGGCCGTCATGATCCGCACGAAGTCGTCGATCGTCTCGGCGTACTGGGCCGCCCGCCGCGCCCGGGCGAACTCGGGCGTGCCCTCCTCGCGGAAGCCCTTGAACGTGCCCATCGTCGTCTCGGTGTAGACGAGGCCCGCGCCGTTGACGACGAAGTCGTCGCCGCTGTGGATGGATCCGGGCATGCAGTCCATCAGGATGCGGTGGCCCGCCGCCGGGACGATGTCGGCGATGACGTTCCAGCGCGCCCCGACGACGTAATCGACCCAGTTGTTGTGGCCGACGACGATGCCGCCGTCCTCGGTCCAGCTCCCCGTGGCGATGAAGGCGCTGCAGTAGCCCGGGGCCTTGTTGTCGCCGGCGCCCTTGCGGGCCAGCTCGTCGAGGTAGGGGACGTAGTACCAGGCCAGCTCGATCCAGCCGTTGAGCGCGGTGATGTCGATGCGGTCGTAGGCCAGGCCGGGGCGCCGGGCGCGCAGGCCCGCGACGATGCCCTCGATCTCCTCGCGCTGCTCGGCGTCGAGCTTGGGCCAGAACATGCGCTCGGCCGCGTCGCGGAAGAAGCCCCACTCGCGCTTGGTCGACCCTTCGAGGAAATGGCCGAGGGCGAGCAGGAAGTCGTCGATCTCGGTCGCGAGAAGCCACCCGTGCTGGATGCCGATCTCGCGCGGCGTGCCCTCGAGATGGACGTTGATCCAGCCGTTCGTGTCGACGCGCGACGCCTTGGCCAGCTCGGCGGGGGGCTCGGATAGTGCCGCGGCCGCCGCCGCCCTATCCGCTTTCTTGGAGCAGGCGATGGGGGAGAGGGCGAGAAGGACGAGCGCGGGGATCAGCAGAATGAGCGCGAGAGCGCCAATACGGAGCGGGGACTTGTGCTTCATGACGGCCTCCTGTGGGGATTCGCGCCGAGGATACACCGGGCCTCGGGAGAATTCAAGCGGATCGCCATTTTTGCGTTTTTGCCCCCAAAAACAGCGAAAATCGGGCTATTTTGACCCGAATAATTGAGTTAAAGTATTGATATCAAAAGAGTCGCTGAGGTCCGACCCCAAAGAAACCCCAAAGAAAAAGGGAAGGGCGCCGATTGGCGCCCTTCCCTCGATAAGGTCTACCGAGTCTCGATATGTCGTCCGCTTAGTCTTCCTATCCTCAGATGACTCCACCGCAGTAGTTGGGGATGGTCATGAGGAGATAGGTGGCCCAATTCTTTCCGGGGAAGGGGATCTGCCACGACACTCCGTTCCAAGTCGCGCCCCAAGCGGTTTCGCAGCCGCCGGCGCACGGCACGGGCACCGTGATGATCAGAGTCTGGTTCGGGCCCGCCGCCGAGGTCGGGGCGAGGAGGATGACCATGTACTCGCCGCAATCAGGGACATAGTCGGATTGAGCCAGCGCCATGTCGATAAGGAGCTGGACCCGGATCGGGTCCACGCCGGCCAGGTAGTCGGGGGTCCCGTCATCCATCAATCTCCAAACGGCCGTTTGGACATCCATCCAGGTGTAGTCGCCAAAAGGCGTGGCCGGGTCGGTCGAGTAATCATAAGCGGTCTGTCCGATGATGTTTCCGAGAAGAACCTGGTTCATCAGCCAGTTCAGCGCCCCGAGGTTTTCAGGATTGTCGACGAGCCCTTCGGGCAGGTCCGGATCGTAGCTCGAGTAGGCGGTCGCGTCGTAGATCGTCCCGGGCACGATGTGATTCGTGAGGTCGACGCACCAGCCGTTTGCGTGGGTGCCGTCCAGCCACGTGTCGTTCTCGATGACAACCGTCGGGAAGTAGGCGGTCTTATCAGCCACATAATAGGTGACCGAGAGCTTGAACGGGTCGATCGGGAGCGAACTTTCCACAGCCTGGACTCCGCCGACCTGGCAAACGTCGGCGTGAGCGGCGATAAAGACATCCCCTGAGCCGAATCCGTTCACCGGGATCTTGTAGGTGTAGCCGCCGACCGCGTCATGCTCGGTCTTGTAGGTGAACCGGCCGGGGATGGGATTGCCCCTGGCCTGGGGGATCCCGGCCAGCGTCGTCGCGATCTCGACGTGGGTCGCCGTGATGAACCAGTTGTCCGTGATATCGAGGGGCGTCCCGTCGAAGATCTCATACTCGACATAGATGAAATCGCAATCCCTCCAGATGTAGATATCGCCCACATCCCTAGCGCCCAGGACATTGCCGCCGCCCGCGATCATGTCCGCCGCTTTGGTCAGATCGGCGGGACGGTCCTGGCCGTAACCGGCGACAGCCGCGACCAACATCAAAGCAACAACAAAACCTGTTTTGAATAAGGATTTCACCGCATGCCTCCTTTTTCCTTCGAATTGAAACCTAAGAACAAGGTCATATTCCCATATCCCCACCCCCTTGTCAAGGCATGGCTAGCCAAAGTAGGGGAATTCACCCCCTCCATT
Organism: uncultured Eubacteriales bacterium; assembly: GCA_964517245.1. Lineage (GTDB taxonomy): Bacteria > Acidobacteriota > Aminicenantia > Aminicenantales > Saccharicenantaceae > RBG-16-66-30. Next base: position 19,194 of record CAZFBC010000008.1, read on the forward strand.
ATAAACCATTCAATAACAATAACATATAGAGAAACGGTCCGGCTTTTTGACCATGCTTAGAGTCCGTTTTCGGGTTCCCTCCGGATAGGCCTTTCGGGCATGTCCATTTATGACACAGTCGCGATCCAAAAATTGTCTCTGTCATCGATGGCGTCAGGACAACACGGCGGGCTCTGACAACGCGTTGAAACCGACCAGGGATCCCGTAGCGAACAAGGAACTTGCCCTTGACAGCGGCGGAAGGCGGAGATATCTTCACTCCGCATAAACCGACCGGGTCTCCAATGTCCGATCTCAGTCACGAGAAGATCGAGTTCACCGTTTCTCGCGATATCCGCGACGACGAGTGGGACGACTATCTCTCGGCCCAGCCTTCGGGCCAATTCCAGCAATCGAGCCTCTGGGCGCGGGTCAAAGCCTCCGAATCATGGGAGTGCTCCCGGATGCTCGTTCGGCGCGGCGGCGCGCTCCTCGGCGGCGCCCAGGTGCTCTTTCGCGCGGCGAGATTCGGCAGGATCGGCTATGTCAGCAAAGGTCCCGTTTTGTCCGCGGGACAAGAAGACCTGTTCCCGTCATTTCTCGAGGAGCTTCGATCGCTGGGCCGCTCGCTGGGTCTCAAGGCCTGGATCCTTCAGCCTCCGGACGAATCGACGTGGCAGGAGCCGACGTTGGCTCGATCCGGCTATTTCCCCGCCTATTTGATGAGGGTTATCGATGCCACCTTGGTCATTGACCTCACCCGGAGCTGGGATGCTCTTCTCGGCAGCGTCAACAGGTCGACGCGACAAAGAGCGAAACAGGCCGAACGCATGGGGATCCTCGTCAGGGAGGGAGGCGAAGCGGACCTCGGCTCGTTCTTCCGCCTGATGCTGGAGACTTGCCGGAGCCAGAAGACCCGGCCCAATCCCGGATCGGTTCAAGCCCTAACGGAGCTGTGGCGGGCTTTCAGTCCGAGCGGACGCGCGCGGCTGACCTTCGCCGAGAAAGATGGCGTCCCCTTGGCGGGCCTGCTCTGCATCTGCTTCGGCCGCCGCGCGACTCTTTGGAAAAAGGGCTGGGACCGGGCCGCCGGCGCTATGCACCCCAACGAGGCTCTCCACGTGGAAGCGATCAGGTGGGCCTGGGAACACGGCTTTCAATATTGTGATTTCGTGGCGCTCGATCCCGGCATAGCCGAGGCCATGCTCGCCGGGCGGCCTCTGGACGCTAGGCAGAAGCGCAGCAGGCATCTTTTCAATGTCAAGATGGGGGCGGCGCCCAAGCTGCTTCCGCCGGCCTTGATCTATATCGCCGACCCGACGGTCCGGACGTTCCACCGCGTTGTCGGCCGCGTGCCTCTATTGACCTCGCTGTTGAGAAAAGCAACAATGGGTTTCGGACGACGTTGAGCCAAAATGCCGTACGAGACACCCGCAAGCGCGCAGCCCGAAGCTCCGGTTGTCGCAGAGTGGCATACCGACCCGCCTGAATGGGATGATTTCGTCAAGGCGCACCCCTGGGGAACCGTCTATCACCTCACCGCGTGGCGGCGAGCGGTCGAAGAGGCCTTCTCCCACATCGAAGGCCGGTTCCTCCTTCTCCGCTCCTCGAGAGACGGCGGACTGATAGGCGGGCTGCCCCTTTACACGGTCAAGAGCTGGCTCCTGGGAAACCGCCTGGTCAGCATCCCTTTCGCCTCCTTTTGCGATCCCCTTGTCCCGGACAGCGCCCTGCTCGCTCGTTTGACCGACGAGGCCTGGCGGTTTGCGGGAACCCGAAAGCTGGCCAGCTTGGAGATCAGGTTGTTCAGAGCGGGCGCATTGGCAGAGCGAGGGGGTCTTGCGCCTGCCCTCTATTCATGGCACCACCATACGGACCTGAGAAGACCGGTCGAAGAGATCTGGAAGTCTTTTTCCAAGACCAGCGTCAGGCAACCTGTCGTGCGCGCCGAGAAAGCGGGCATTCAGGTTTCGTCCGGGCTCGAGGACGATGCGTTAATCGTAATGACGAGTATGTTGTCCGACACCAGGCGAAGGCGCTCTTTACCCTATTTACCGCACCGGTTTATCAGAGCGCTGAAGCGTAACCTGGGCTCCGAAATAATGTCATGCTGGATCGCGCGCGACCGGAACAGGGAACCTTTGGCCGGCCTGATAGGCTGGCGCCTGGGAGACAGGTTCGCGGTCGAGTATGCCGGGGACTTCATCGAAGCCAGGGCCGTCGGGGCGAGCCAGCTCCTCTACTGGCGCGTCATGCAAGCCGCGCGGGCGGCGGGATGCGTGTCCTTCAGTTTCGGCCGCACGAGCTTGGATAACGAAGGCCTGCGCCGCTACAAGATCCATTGGGGGACCGTCGAGGAGGGTCTCACCATGATCCTCCTGCCCGACGGCCTGGCCAGGAACCTTGATAAAGAGCCCCGGTCGTTTCGACTCGCGAAAGGGCTGATCGCCCATTCCCCGCAGGCGCTTTACAAGCTCATCGGAGAATTCTGCTATCGCCACTTGGGTTGAATGGGGACGATGGGCACCTCAGAACTCCCGGTCGTCGTGACTCACCAGGTCGATCCCCCCGCGGACTGGGACGACTTCGTGATGGCTTGCGACCCGTCTCACTTCGAGCAGACGAGCTGGTGGGCCAATGTGGAAACCGCGGACGGGTGGTCCTCGAGATACGTCGTGGGCAGGGTTGGCGGCTTGATCGCGGCCGGAGCGATGATGCTTGTCAGGAGGCAAGCCTGCATCGGCAAGGTCGGATACATCTTCCGGGGTCCGCTGCTCCGGAGGGGGCCGGCCGCGGCTGCGCGGGCGCGAGGCCCTCTCGTCTCCGGAATAAAGAGGCTCTCCAGACAGGAGCGGCTCGCTTTGCTAGTGGTCGTCCCCCCCTATGATGGCGACGTCCTGGCGCATGAGCTTCTCGGCCGAGGGTTCCTCAGGCATCCCCGGCGGATGTCTCCTCGCGACCTGCCCCCGGGCACGATAACCATCGACCTTCGACCGGGCTATGAGGCCGTCGCGCGGGGCTACAGGCATACTCTGCAAAAACAGGTCAAGCGTGCCGCGAGAAAAGGCGTAGAGGTCTCGCTCGGGTCCGTTGAAGATTTGGAGACCTTCTGGGCGAGGCATCAAGACCTGTGCCGGAGGCGCGGTGTTCGCTCCAACATTGCAAGCTACGATTTCGCGCGCCGTGTCTGGGGCGAGCTTCATGATCGAGGCAGGGCTTGGATGTTCCAGGCGAAGCTCGACGGCCTGGTCCTCTGTTCGTTGATCTGTCTCGGGGCGGGGAAGTGGTTCTACGCATGGCGCATCGGTTGGCTGCCGGACTCGGAGAAGGCCTATCCCACCCAGGCCGCCTTTTGCCGGGCCATCGAAGTTGCGACGAAGGAGGGATATCATTTCTTCGATTTCCTGGAGATCCATCCGGACGATGTGAAAAATTTCGAGCAGGGGATAAGGCCGAATACGCCTACGTCCGGCGTCACGTTCTTCAAGCTCGGGTTCGGCGGCACCGTAAAAGAACTCCCGCCCGCCTTGGATTGGTTCCCAAATCCGATCCTGCGCCTGTTCATGCGGGGCATCGGTCTGCGCCTCTTGTCGTGCCGGTGGTTCCCGAAGCGCGCCGGCCGCATTTCGCGCTGATATCGAGAATGGATTGTAGATGAACATGCTCGATCGTCCCGCGAACGTTGCGTTTCATGTCGCGCCGCCCGCTGATTGGGACGACTTCGTCCCGGCGTGCGAACCGTCCCACTTCGAACAGACGAGCCGGTGGGCGAGCGTGGAAGCCGGGGACGGGTGGTCCGCCAGATACATTTCGGAACGCGTCGACGGCCGGATCGACGCGGGAGCCATGGTCTTGATCCGCAGACAGAGGCCGTTTGGCAGGGTGGGCTACGTCTTCAGGGGGCCTTCATTTCGAAGAGATCCGATTGATCCGGCGAAGACACGGAGCCATATGGCTGCGGCGCTCAAGGAGCTCGCGCGCCGCGAGCGCCTTGTCCTGATCGTGGTCGTCCCACCGTTCGGCGGAGAGGAGACGGCGAGCGGATTTCTTGATCGGGGATTCTTGAGACACCCTCCTTCCTTGCCCCCCAGAGGCCTTCCAACCGGAGCGGCCACGATCGACCTCCGGCCGGGCATCGGGGAGGTCGAGCGTGGATTTCGCCGATCGCTCAAACAGGAAATCAACCGGGCCGCGAAAAAGGGGTTATCCGTCGAACTCGGATCAACCGAAGACCTTGAGATCTTCTGGTCGAGGCACCTGGAGCTATGCCGAAGGCGCGGCGTGGCCTCGAATATCCCGGGATTGGACTATGTACGCTCGGTTTGGGAAGAATTCAGCCGTTTCGGCGGGGCTTGGATGTTCAACGCGGCGCTCGGCGGAGAGGTCCTTTGTTCCTTGATCTGCCTTGGCGTGGGAAAATGGTTCTATGCCTGGCGCATCGGTTCGCATACAGATCCGGAAAAAGTCCATCCGTCACAGGCGGCATTCGCCCGGGCTATTCGAACGGCGGCCGAAGCCGGCTTTCATTATTTCGATTTCATGGGTATCGACTGGGATGAGGCCGTGCGCATCGAAAGAGGAGAGCATCTGAACACGCCGACCTCCGGCATGACATTCTTCAAGCTCGGCTTCGGCGGTACGGTCAAAAAACTCCCCGCCACCCTGGCCTGGTATCCCAATCCCGTCCTGCGATCGCTCATGCGGAGCGTCGGCTGCCGGATCCTGTCCTCCCGACAGTCGCAAAGACGGGTCGGCCGCCTCCGTCATTCCGGCCCTGGATAGTCGCGCTCTTCCTCTACGACCGTGACCGTCTTGGTCACGGTGCTCGTGTTCGTGCCCGAAGTGACCGTCAGGGTCACCTCGTAGCTCCCGGGGTCGAGATAGGCGTAGCGGGGGCTCTGGGTCGTGCTCTTCCTCCCGTCTCCGAAGCTCCAAAGCCAGGATGCCGCCTTGCCGATCGACTTGTCCTTGTAGGTGACCATCTGGCCGGCGACCGGCTCGGGGGGGATGACCTCGAAGTCCGCGACGAGCGTCTCGGTGGCCGACACGACGACCAAGGCGCTCGCGGTGTGGGCCCCGTAAGCGTTGGTCGCGGTCAAGGTCACGTTGTAATAGCCCGGCTCGGCGTAGGTGTGGCCGGGGTTCTTGCTCGGGCTGGTCTCGCCGTCGGCGAAATCCCAACGCCAGTAAGCGGGGTTGTTGGCGGACGTGTCCTTGAACTGGACGGCCTGGCCCGCCACCGGCGCCGGCGGGCTGAAGGTGAACGAGGCGTCGGGGGGAGGGGACACGACGATGCTCACCGTCCGGGTGGTGGTCACCGATTCCGCGCCTTTCGAGACGGTCATGATCACCGTGTAGTGGCCCGTGTTCGCGTAGCCGTGGCTCGGGTCCTTCTTGGTCGAGCCCGAGCCGTCCCCGAACTCCCAGCGCCACTTCGTCGGGCCTCCCGTCGTCGTGTCCTTGAACTGGACGGCCTGGTTGACCGTGGCCACGGACGGGCTGCACGTGAAGGAGGGGACCAGCGTGGGCTGGGAAGGCACGGTCACCGTCCTTGCGGTCCTCTGCGATCCGAACGAGTCGGCAACCGTCAAGGTGACCTCGTAAGTCCCGCCCTTCGCGTAGGCGTGCCGCGGGTCTTTCGCGTCGCTCTTCGTCCCGTCCCCGAAATCCCACTGCCGGAGGGTCGGCCTTCCCCCGGACGTGTCCGTGAAGCGGACGGTCTCCCAGGGCTGAGGCGCCGTCGGGCTGAACGTGAAAGATGCCGCCGACAGCTTCCCCGCCACGTCGACGGTCCGGACCGCCCTCTTGGACTTCGACCCGTCTCCGACGACGAGCACGACCTTCTTCGGGCCGGGCGTCGCGAACACGTGGGAGGGATTGCGCAGGGCGCTGCTGGCCCCGTCCCCGAAGTCCCACTGCCAGTAGATCGGGTCGCCCTTGGAGGCGTCCCTGAACTGCACGGACTGCCCTTCGACGGGCTCTTTCGGGCCGAAGGTGAAGTTGGCCATCAAGCCGGGCTTCCCGGTCTGGGCCGCCACGGCCGTGCACGCGAATAGCAGGCCGGCCAAGGCGAGACATGCCCCCGCCCCATGCCGCTTGAGTTCGTTCTGGTCGCTCACGGATCCATCGCCATTATAGGACAGCTCTCGATGATGCGCCAACCTCTCTTGTCCGCCGTCCCCCCCCTCGCCCTTGGGGGTGATCTCCTCGCTCCCACAATCACCCCCCGAATGACCGGAGGGGGGCAATCGCCCCGGTCGGCGGTGTTTAAAAATAGTTGCGTGATATGTTATCATCTGTCGTGGGACCATGAAATATAGCGCGACGCTTCTCGAGAGGTTCCTTTGCGAAGTGCGCCGCTATGGGTTTTTCGGCCTCCTCGTCGACCGTCTCAAGAGGCTGCGCCCGTCCGTCAGGATCGAGGCGGCGAAGCGCAAGATGCGCAGCCTGGCCTTTGACAGGGAACACAACGTCGATACGGGCGGGGTCATTTCCCCCTGGGCTGTCGACGTCAGCTGCGGCCTCGGCTTCTACGGCAAGGGCTACGAGGCCAGCGATCCCCAGCGCTTTATGGATACCCTTCGCTCGCTGCCCCTCGAGCACGAGAAGTTCGTGTTCCTCGATCTCGGTTCCGGCAAGGGAAGGGCCCTCCTGCTCGCTTCGGAGTTCCCTTTCAAGAGGATCGTCGGCGTCGAGTATTCCAAGGAGCTCCACGAGCTCGCCCTGGAGAACATCCGGAGATACAAGAGCGGCACGAGGAAATGCGTGAACGTGGAATCGGTCCTGGAGGACGCGGCCGCGTTCCCCATCCCCGACGATCCCCTGGTCTGCTATTTCTTCAATCCGTTCGCCGGCCGGACCATGACCCGGGTCTTGGACAACATCGTCGCTTCCTTCCGGCGCCGGCCCCGGGACATCTTCATCGTCTATTACAATCCCGCCTACGCGCGCCTGATCGAAGACGCCGTCATTTTCGAAGAGGCCCGGTCCTCCAACGGGATAAGGGTCTGGAGGGCTGCGAAGAAGGCCCCTTCGGATCCGGCCTAATCGGCCTTGGAATAGCTGTAGTACTGGCGGGCGTAATAGCCGTCCTGTTCGACCAGGTCCACGCCGTTGAGGATGATCCCCAGGCACTTGAGCTTGTGAGCGTCGAGCTTGTGCTTGGCCTGCTTGAGCGCCGGTATCGGCGTCTGGCCGCCCCGCGCCACCAGGATGATGGCGTCCGCCATCGGCCCCATGGCCAGCGCGTCCGAGACCGCCAGAAGCGGCGGGGCGTCGAACAGCACGTAGTCGAAGCTCCGCTTGAGGTAGGCGACGAGCGTATCCATTCTCTCTGAAGTGATGAGCTCGATCGGATTGGCCGGCAGGGGGCCGCTGGTGATGAGATGGAGGTTGGGGACGCCCGTGGCCTTGACGATCTCCTCCGGCTCCATGTGGGAGCTGAGGAAGCGGCTCAGGCCGGGCCCGCCCCCCGCGTTGAAGATCCGGGCCTGCTTGGGCTTGCGAAGGTCGGAATCGACGATGACGACCCTCCGGCTCGCCTCGGCCAGGGTGATGCCCATGTTCGAGACCGTCGAGGACTTGCCTTCGCGCGCCAGCGGGCTGGTGAAGAGAATGGTCTTGATCCGGCCGGGCGGCGAGGACACCAGGAGCGTCGTCCGGATGGAGCGATAGCTCTCGGCCTGGATCGACTGGGGCTCCCGCTTCGCGATGAGCTCGATCTTGTCCAGCGCCGGCCCGCCGCTCCACCCGGACACCTGATCGCCCGGCAGAGACGTGCCGTCGGCGGGACCGGAGCTCCGGCCCTTCTTCTCTTTCCTCTCCGCCTTCGGCGGCTTTTTCTGATCGTTGCCCCGGAGCATGGCGACGATCCTGCCCAGCTCCGAGAACAGGCCCTTGCGACGCGATTCGGACTCGAAGGCGGGGATGGCCCCCAAGACAGGGATGCCCACGGCTTTCGAGACGTCTTTCGAGGTCTTGACGGTCTGGTTGAGGAATTCGAGCCCGATCGCCAGGCCGATCCCTCCGGCCAGCCCGACGAGAAGGCCCAAGAGGACGTTCCTCCGCTTATCAGGCGAGGCGGGGCGGAGCGGATAGTCCGCCTTGTCCACGATCCAGACGCTCAGCGACTCGAGACCCTTGAGTCGCGACGAGACGTCGGTCTCGCTCTGGCGGCGGGACAGCGTTTCGAGCAGGGCTTTCTTGTTGTCGAGCTCGATCCGCAGGCTGTTGTAGACGACCGAGTCGCTGCTGGCCGCGTAGGCCTGGTTCTTCTGGTCGTCGAGCAGGCGCTGCAGGGACTGTTCCTTCCGCAACGCGGCCTGGTATTGGGCGTAGGTCGCCTTGATGAGGTTCTGGGTCTCGGCCTGGAGGGCCGTCGTGGCCGCGTCGAGCTCCGATTTCAGGCGCTGCATCTCGGGGTACTCGGGGCTGACCGTGGCCAGGCGGGTCGAGTACTGGCGGCTCAGGGTGATGTATTGCTCCCTCAGCCGCTCGACGAGACTGCCTTCCGGGGCGTTGGGGATCTCGCCGAGGGGCGCCGCCTTGAGCTGGTTGTAGGCGTTGAGCGCGTTGATCCTCTCCAGCGTGGCCTCCGTCAGCGCCCTGCTGACGTCCCCGATCCTCTCGACCGTGGGCGCCTCGGCCGTCGACAGCGGCAGGATGTCCTTCTGGGAGCCGTATTCGTTGAGCTTCCTCTCCCTTTCGCCGATATCGATCCTCAGCTCGGCGATCTGGTCGTTGAGGAACTTCGTGGCCTGCTCGGAAGCGGCGTACCGCTTGCTGACGATCATCTCGATGTAGCCGTCGAACAGCGCGTTGAGGACGTCGGCGGCGAGCTTGGGAGTGCGGCTGCTGAAGCTGACGTCGACGAGCCGGGTGCGCTCCTTGAAGCCGACCGTGATCTTGGCGATGAAGCTCTGCGCGAGGACTTCCCGGTAGATCGGATCGTTGGGGTCGGGCCTGGGCTCGCCGGGTTTCGGCTTGCCGGCGAAGTCCGGATCGTCGTAGAGCTTGAGCTTGTCGATGACGTCGGAGGCCAGGGTCCTGCTCCGCAGCAGGCGGGCGTGGCTCGAGAGGTTCGTCCCCAGCTGGCCCGTCCCGAACGATTGGACGTCTTCGAAGGGCAGGATGTTCGGGTCGTCCTCGATCCAGATCGTCCCGTGGGCCGTATAGACGGGGGGCACCAGCAGGCTGTAGGCCGCCGCCGCTCCGACGCAGAGCAGGCCGAAGAGGATGGCCGTCCACTTCCATTTGAGCAGGACGTGCCAGTAGTGCTGGGCCTGGGCCAGAAGCCCGGGCTGGGGCTCTTTGACGGTCTCAGGGGGCATATGACCTTCCTCGATGAGCGCTCGGGCTTAAGGGACGATGACGACGTCGCCCTCCTCGAGGACGATGTCGGCGACCTTGCTGTCGATCATGTTCTTCAGGTTGACCCTGATCTTGAGCTCTTTTCCGGTCTCCCTGTCCATGCGCTTGATGACGACCTTCGACTTTTTGGCCCACTCGGTGGGCCCGCCGGCCTGGGCGATGGCCTGCAGGAGCGTGATCTTCTTCGATCTCTGGTAGGCGATGGCCCCGGGCGACCGGACCTCGCCGTAGACGAAGACGTTGAGCGTCTGGTCGATGGGGACCATGACCACGTCCTTGGGCTGGAGGGGGATGTTGAGGTCCTGGCGGCCCCCGCTCGTCAGGTCCTCGACCCGGACGGCGATCCTCTCCTGCACGCCGTCGGCCCCGGTCCTGTACACGAAGAGCTCGGACATGGCCTGGCCGGTCAGCCCGCCCGCCTGGGCGACGGCTTCAAGGAGGGTCATGGGCCCCACGAGCTCATACATACCCGGCTTGCCCACGGCCCCGATGACCGAGATCTTCTGGAACTCGCGGATGAAGACGGTGACGTGAGCGCCGGCCGGCGTGTACTTCTCGTTCAGGAGCGCGGCCAGGCGCCGCTCCAACCCCTGGGTCGTATAGCCCGCCACTTCGACATTGCCGAGGAAGGACATCGTGATCGAGCCGTCTTCGGCCACCCGGAAGGTCCCGTTGAGCTCGGGCAGCTCGTAGATGGAGATCTCCAACAGGTCTTTCGGGCCGATCTTGTATTCGTTGACCGTGAGGCCCTGCGCTTCCTGGCAGGGAAGAAAGCCGGGAGCGAGACCGATCCCCAGAATCAGCGTTGCCGCCAGCGTTTTTGCTTTCATGGCGTTTCCCATTATATATGCCTTTGGCCTGACAATCCACCGACCGGTCGCCCCGCTAGGGCCGCAGGCCGTCCGCGGGGGACGAAAAGCTCCCTCTGGAAAAACCATACGTCAGGTTCAAGCCGAAGAAATTGCGGTCCAGATAGGTGCCGGACACGTCCAGCTTCCGCCGGCCCAGTGTCCCCAGCAACGAGACGTCCAAGTTCCGGGCCAGCCTGACGTTCAGGCTGAACGCATGGGTGGTGTAGCGGTCCCGCAGGTCTTGGACATCCGCGTCCTCGGGATAAGACCGGCTGCCGAACGACGCGCTGTACGAAAAGGAGGTTTTTCGGGAGAGCCTATGCGAGAGGCCGGCCCCGAAGGTCGTCGACAGATAGAACGACGAGCCCGAATAGACGGAGAATTGATACCCCTTGGAGAAGAAGGCCCGGACCGACAGCTTTCTGGTCAGATCGACCGAGATGTCGCCTTCGCCGGCGAAGCCCGATCCGTCTTCGCGCAGGGGGGCCTCGACGTCCAGCCGCGTGAAACCCAGCCTGAGGCCGCCGCGTATCCCCATCTCCTCGCCGGGAGTCATGAGCTCGGCCCCTGCGAAAAGGCCGTAAGACCTGGCGTCCCGGAGGTTCGCGAGATCCGCCGTGAACGTGTACATCCCGTACCGCCCGTCCGCGAACAGCCGGACCTTCGCGCTCGGCTGGACATAGGCGACGAGGTCGAGATGCTGCTCTTCGCGGTTCAGCTGCTCGGAGATCGTCACGCCCATGTACTCGGCGTCCCCGTAGTCGAACCTCGCCCATTCGTAGACGACGGCGAACGAGGCGGCTTTCGCGGCCTGCCAGAGGACCTGGCCGTTCAGCCCGTCGCGTTTTTCCCGGACGTTGATGTCCAGCTCGGGGCTGAATCGCCGGCGGACGTCGGCCATGGCCCCGCCCGCCTGGAGATAGACCCGGTCCAGGGCGAAATGGATCCGGCCCTGGAACGTGTTGTTCCAAGCCCGTTCTTTCTCCGTTTCGAGATAGAACAGGTACTGGGGTTCGTCGAAGAGCTCGAGGACGACCTTCTTGCCCAAAGGCACCAGCACCTGGACCGGGACCCCGGCCGAGAGCGTCCAGTCCGGGGTCGGTTCGGCGAGATAGCCGTAGTAAATGTCCGAGTCGTAGCCCGCCCGGGCGAGGGTGAAAGCGGCGTTGACCCTCAGCAGTCCCCATCTCCACGCCGCGTCCTCGACCAACCGGGCCAGGTTCTCGCCGGCCCAGGTGTTGCCCTGAGCGTTCGCCTTCGCCGGCCCGCCCAGCAGACAGAGCGATCCCGCCACGATGAGGGCCGCGCCGACAAGTTTCTTTCCCATGGGCCTTCCGTCCGGGCCTCAGTAGGCCCCGATGCCGAACAGGACCACCGGCACCGTCTTCAGCAGGATCTTGGCGTCGAGCCAGAGGGACCAGTTGTCGAGGTACTCGAGGTCGAGC
>CAZFBC010000009.1:0-25865 GCA_964517245.1 uncultured Eubacteriales bacterium
ACCGAGATCCTGATGGTCTTCTTCCTGCAGTTCTACATCGTCATGCTGGCGCTGTTCTACGGCACCTCGGTCGTCGCCGAGGAGGTCGAGAACCGGACCCTCGGCTACCTTGTCACCCGGCCGCTGGCCAAGCCGGCGATCGTCGTCGGCAAGTACGCCGCCTACGCGGCCCTCATGTCCGCCATGGTGGCGGTCAGCCTGGCCGCTTCTTACTTCGTCATGAACGCCGCCCGCCTGTCCGAGGCCGAGCTCTACGGCACTTTCCTGCGCTACCTGGGCGTGCTCGCGCTCGGCATCCTGGCCTACGGGGCCTTCTTCACCTTCCTCGGCGCCCTCCTCAAGCGGGCCATCATCGTCGGCCTCGTCTTCGGGTTCGGCTGGGAGAACGTCATCCAGTACTTCCCCGGGTCGACGCAGCGGTTCTCCATCGTCCACTACCTGAAATCGCTCCTGCCTTACCGGCCGGGCGGCACGGGCGGGGGGAGAGGGGTGGCGCTGCTCCTCTTCCGGCTCGAGCCCACGGCGGCCCTCATCGCCGTCCTGGCCCTGGCCGCGATCGCCGGGGTCTTCCTGGCCCTGGCCTGCGGGCTCTTCCGGACGAAGGAATATCTCTACGAAGAGTAGCCCGGGCCGGGCCTACTTTTTCTCCGCCGCGGGCGCCTCGCCCTTCTTCATGTAATCGCCGGCCTTCTCCCGGGCGAGCCGGCCGAGCTTGTCCATGACCTCTTCGGGCAGGCTGACGGCGATGCGCGTGTGATCCGCTCCCGAGCTGATCTCGATGCCGCCGAGGACCTCGCCGGCGACCGGCTCCTGGGCGGCGAACATGGCGCCCAGGGCCTTGAACCCGTTGAGGGCCGCGGCCAGGTTGTCGTTCTGTTCCTTCGTCCCCCCGAGGGCCCGGATGTCGGCGCTGAACGTCGCCAGCTTGTAGTCGAAGGACACGGTCAGGGCGGTGACGCCCTCGAGGACCTTGAGCTGCGGCGTGGCCTCGATGCCCTTCTTGAGGAGCTCCTGTGGGACGGCGAAGGCGCCCCAGGCGATCCCGGACTTGTCGACCTTCTTGAGCATGGCCGCCATCGCGGCGCTCCCGGCCAGGGAAGCCGCCTTCTTCTGGCGGACGTCGATGATGCCCTTGATCCCCTTCGCGCCGCCGAGGACGATGTGGGTGTCGTCGAGGAAGGCCGCCCGGGTCGTCTGTTTGGCCCCCTCGCCGTCGAGGTTGCCGTAGAGGACGACGCCGTTATAAGTCTCCTCCTTGAGCTCCGGGGCCTTGGCTTTCATCAGTCCGAGAAGCTTGTCCCTGTCGTACCTGAGGTTGAAGACGGCGGCGCCTTCCTGGACATCGGCCCCGGAGAGCCCGATGAGCCCGAAGCCGATGTAGGTGATGTCCTTCGTCGGGTCGATGCCGGTCATCTCGACGAAGGCGTCGTATTGCTCCTGGGCCTTCGGGTCCTGGAGGGCCTTCACGGCCGTTTCGGTGGCCATCATCCTCCCGACGTCGATGGCCATGACGCCCGTGGTCCCCTCGGGCAGGAGCCCCAGGAGGGCTTCGCCGGCCGAGGCGCCAGACTTGACGCCGGCCGGGGCGCAGGTCGCCAAGAGGAGCGTCAGGAGAACGGATAGACCGAGAGTCGTCGCTTTTTTCATCGCACGGACCTCCTTGTGGGTTCTTAAGGGGATACGGGTCCCGTCCCGAAAAAGTTCTCCCCCGGACTCTATCATATTGCGGCGCCCGGGGCATTTGTTATATTTTGAGGGACTCCGGACCGCGGCGGAGCGGTGCGGAACGAAAGGAGACGGACATGACGCGTCGCGACCGCCTGGGCCTCCTCGTCGTCCTCCTCGCCGTGACGGCCGGTCTCGCGCCCCTCGCCCGGGCGCAGGGCGTCCCGGCCGTCCTGAGCCTCAAGGAGCAGGCCGCCGTTTACGACGGCTGGCTCCGGGACCGCCTCGACGGCCTCATGCCCGAGCTCATGCGGCGCGAGAAGATCGACATGTGGCTCGTCATCTGCGAGGAGTACAACGAGGATCCCGTCTACCTGTCGCTCGTGCCGTTCGCCAGCCTGTCGGCCCGCCGGCTGAGCATGCTCGGCTTCTTCGACCCGGGCGGGGACAGGGGGGTCGAGCGGTTCGCCGTCAGCCGCTACGGCGTCCGGGACCTCTACCCGACACTGTGGAAGGCGGACGGAGAAGACCAGTGGCAGGCCCTGGCCAGGGCCGTGAGGGAGCGGGACCCCAAGCGCATCGGCATCAACGAATCCGAGGTCTTCGCCTTCGGCGACGGACTGAGCGCGTCCAACAAGAGGCTCCTCGTCGGGGCCCTCGGCCCGGAGTACGCGAAAAGACTGGTCGGGGCCGAAAGGCTGGCCGTGGGCTGGCTCGAGCGCCGTCTCCCCGCGGAGATCGAGGTCTACCACCACATCTGCGCCATCGCCCACGCCGTCATCGCCGAGGCGTTCTCGAGCGCCGTCGTCACCCCCGGCGTGACGGCCGCGGAGGACGTCGAGTGGTGGATCTGGGAGAAGTTCCGGTCCCTCGGCCAGACGACCTGGTTCAATCCGAGCGTTTCCATCCAGCGCCCCAAGTCGAGCCCCCACAAGGACAGCCCGGTCATCCATCGGGGCGACCTGCTCCACTGCGACGTCGGCATCAACTACCTCCGTCTGAACACGGACACCCAGCAGCACGCCTACGTCCTCCTGCCGGGCGAGACGGACGCGCCCGCGGGCCTGAAGGCGGCCCTGGCCCAGGGCAATCGCCTCCAGGACATCCTGCTCGAGGAGATGAAGGCGGGGGCGACCGGCAACCAGGTCCTGGCGGCCGCCCTCGGGCGGGCCAGGGGCGAGGGCCTGAGGCCGAGCATCTACACCCATCCGCTGGGTGTCCACGGCCACGCGGCCGGGCCGACGATCGGGCTGTGGGACAGGCAGGACGGCGTGCCGGGCGCCGGCGACTACCCGCTCCATCCCGACACGGTCTACTCGATCGAGCTCAATGTCCGCGCCGCCGTGCCGGAGTGGGACGGCCAGGACGTCCAGATCGCCCTGGAACAGGACGCGGCCTTCACCAGGTCCGGGACGCGGTTCCTGGACCGGCGCCAGACCGAGCTCCTCCTGATCCGATGACGGCAAGGAGACGCCCATGACCTCCGATGACCACGGTCCCGAACCCACGCCGTTCCAGAGGATCGTCCGCGGCCGCCGCAGCATCCGCCGCTTCCTCCCGACGCCGGTCGAGCCGGAGAAGCTCCGGGCGTGTCTCGAGGCGGCCCGCATCGCCCCATCCGCCCACAACGTCCAGCCCTGGCGCTTCATCGTCGTCGACGATCCCGGTCTCAAGGACCGCCTGGCGTCTGAAGCCTTCTCCGGGATCTTCTCGGGATCCAAGTTCGCCGCCCAAGCGCCCGTGCTCCTGGTCGTCCTGACCAAGCCCGATCTCGTCGCCGACCGCCTCGGCGGCCGTTTCCAGGGCGTGCGCTACCATTTCATCGACATCGGCATCGCCGGGGAGCATGTCGTCCTGCAGGCCGAGGAGCTCGGTTTGGCCACGTGCTGGATGGGCTGGTTCAATTACCGCCGGGTGCGGAAGGTCCTGGGGATCCCCCCGATATTCAAGGTCGTGGCCATGCTGGCCGTCGGCTACGCCGAAAAGCGCCCCAGCCGCGAGCCGCCGCGGCGGACGTTCGAGGGGATCGTCTCTTTCAACAGGACGCCCCGGGAGTGAGGGATCGGAAGATGCTCGTGTTCCTGGCCATCGCCCTGTCCGTCTACGGCCTGGTCAATTTCTACATCGTCCGCCGCGGCGCCCAGGCCCTGGCGGGCTATCCGGGCGCGCGCGCCGCCTTCCTCGTCCTCTTCGTCGGCCTGGCCCTGGTCTTCCCGCTGGGCCGCGTCCTCATGGCCGCGGCCCGGGGCTGGCTGACCTCGGTCCTGATCGAGGTCGGGACCTTCCACCTGGCCGTGATGCTCTACGGCTTCATGGCCGTGCTGGCCGTCGACCTCGTGCGTCTCGTGAACGCCTTCCTCCCGTTCCTTCCGAAAGGACTGACCGCCGGGGGGCCCCGGGCCGGGGCGGCCGTCTTCGCCGTCGCGGCCGTCGCGGTCGCCCTGACGGTCGCCGCCGGCGCCTGGAACGCCACCCGCCTGCGCACGGTCGATCTCGACCTGAGGCTGCCGAAGAAGGAGGGGACGTCCGGACCGCTGACCGTGGTCGCGGCCTCCGATCTCCACCTGGGGACTCTCGTCGGCCCCTCGCGGCTCGAGAAGGTGGTCGGGCGCATGAACGCCCTCGAGCCCGATGTCGTCCTCTTCGCCGGGGACATCGTCGACGAGACCGTTTCCGAGGAGATCGAAGCGAAGCTCGGCGTGATCATGCTCGGGCTCGAAGCGCCCCTGGGCGTCTACGCCGTCCCGGGGAACCACGAGTTCTACAGCGGCCTCGAGAGGAACCTGGCCTGTCTCCGGGCCTGCGGCATCACGGTCCTGGAGGACCGGGCGGTCCGCGTCGGCGGCGCGTTCACGCTCGTCGGCCGAAGGGACCCCAGCTCGCTCCGGATGCAGGAGCGGCGGCTGTCCATCCCCGGCATCCTCGGCGCCTCCGGGCTCGACGCGGACCTCCCCGTCGTCGTCCTCGACCATCAGCCGGTCCGCCTGGAAGAAGCGGCGGCGGCCGGCGTATCTCTCCAGATCTCGGGCCACACCCACGACGGGCAGATCTTCCCCATCGGCCTCGTCAACGGCCTGATCTACGAGCTCAACCGGGGGCATCTCCGGAAGGGCGACACCCACTTCTACGTGACCAGCGGCGCGGGCACCTGGGGACCTCCCGTGCGCATCGGCAGCAGGGCCGAGATCGTCCGCATCCGGCTGACCTTCGAATAGATTTGGGTTAAGATACCCGCGGAGGGCGACATGAAGACGATCGGGAAAATCCTCGCGCTCTTTGTCACGGCCACTCTCGCTGCCGGAGGCCTTCCCGCCTCCCCGGCCGCCGGGGAGAAACCGCCGGCCGAAGGGACGGTCGCCGAGTTCGAGATCGGAGGGGGGGACCTCGCGCTCCGCCGGAGCGCCCGGCCGGGCACACCCTTCGACAAGGTCGGGAGGCGGTTCGCCCTCCTCGGGTCCGAGGGCGGCGGCTTCGAGGCCTGGGCCTATCCGCTGAAGCTCCTCCGCGGCTTCGAGCTCTCCTTCCTCCTCGGGACGAGCACCGTTCCTCTCGAAGGCCGGGACCTCGTCCGGTCCGTCTCGGCCGAGCCGGCCGTGACGACCCTGACCTTCGTCCACCAGTCGTTCACCGTCAAGGCCCACTTCATCGCCCCTGTCGACGAGCCCGGCGCGGCGATCCTGCTCGACGTCGACTCCACGGAGCCGCTGACCGTCGTCTGCAGCTTCCTGCCCGTCCTCCAGCCGATGTGGCCGGCCGGTATCGGCGGCCAGTACGCCCACTGGGACGACGCCCTCAAGGCCTATCTCATCTCCGAGCCGACCCGGAAGAACCACGGCTATCTCGGCTCTCCGGCCGCCCGGGGGATCTCCTACACGCCCGCCCACATGCTCGCGGACGTCCCGAACCAGTTCAAGATCGAGGTCGCCGACCCCGAAGCCGTCGAGGGCCGCTTCATCCCGATCGTCGTCGCCGGAGGGAAAGGCGCCCGCGACGACGTCAGGAAGGCCTACCTGGCCATCGCCGCCGACCCGGAAGAGCGCCACCGCCGGGCGGTCGCTTATTTCGACGGCCTGCGCCGGTCGACGCTCGGCCTCCGGACGCCCGTCCGGGAGCTCGACTTGGCCTTCGAGTGGGCCAAGGTCGCCCTGGACGGCCTCGTCGTCGACAACCCCGACCTCGGCCGTGGCCTGGTTGCCGGCCTGGGGCCCTCGGGCACGGGCGGCCGGCCCGGGTTCGGCTGGTTCTTCGGCACGGACGCCTACCTCAACTCGTTGAGCTTCAACAGCTTCGGGAACACCGACGCCTCTCGTGACGCCCTCGCCTTCACCCGCAAGTGGCAGCGCAAGGACGGCAAGATGGCCCACGAGCTGAGCCAGGCCGCCGGCTACCTGCGCTGGTGGGAGGACTATCCTTACGGCTACATCCACGGCGACACGTCGCCCTACTACATCATCGCCGTCGGGGACCATTTCGAGAGCACCGGCGATCTCTCCTTCGTCAAAGAGAGTTGGCCGTCCCTCGTCAGGGCCTACGACTGGTCGCTGGCCACGGACGCCGACGGGGACGGCCTCATGGACAACACCGCGGCCGGGCTCGGAGCGCTCGAGTTCGGCGCCCTGACGGGCGTCCGGACGGACGTCTACATCGGCGCCGTCTGGGCCCGGGCCAACCGGGCCATGGCGGACCTGGCCGCGGCGGCGGGGGACAAGGCCGTGGCGAAGAAGGCCGGGGCCAACGCGGAGCGGGCGGCCCGGGCCTGGGCCGAGAAGTTCTGGGACGGGGCGAACGGGCAGTACGCCTACGCTTTCGACAAGGACGGCCGTCTCGTGCCCGAGCTCACGCCTTGGAGCGCCGTCGGGCTCGCCTGGGGCCTCGGCGACTTCGGCCGCGGCGTCGACACGCTGGCCCGCATGAACGGGTCGGACCTGACCACGGACTGGGGCGTCCGGATGCTCTCGGAGAAGAGCCCCCTGTTCGAGCCGCTGAACTACAATTACGGGGCCGCTTGGCCGTTCCTCTCCGGCTGGGTCTCCGCGGCGCTCTTCGCCTACGATTTCCTGCCCCAGGGCTATCACACCCTCATGGCCAACGCCCGGCACACCTACGACAACGCCCTGGGAACGATCATGGAGCTCTTTTCGGGACGGCTGAACGCCTGGCCCCAGGAGGGAGTCCCGCACCAGGGCTTCTCCAGCACGGGGGTGGTCCTGCCGCTCGTCCGGGGGCTCCTGGGGCTCGACGGCAGCGCCCCTGGGAAGCGGGCCTCGTTCCGGCCCGGCTTTCCCGCCGATTGGCCGTCCGTCTCCGTCGCGAACTGGAGGATCGGGAAAGCCGTGATCTCGCTCGAATACGCCCGGGACAAGGACCGGGTCAGGCTCCGCGTCAGGTCGAAAGGCGCGGCCGGCTTCCGCTTCGACTTCGCTCCGGCCCTGGGGCTCGGAACGGAGGTCCTGGGCGGCAGCCTGAACGGGGCCCCCCTTCCATTCGAGTCCGGCGAGCGTCCCGGTGCCCAGGCGGTCCGGCCCCGGGCGGAGTTCCCCCTGACGGGAGACGACGGGATCGAGTTGCGCTTCCGTCCGGGCCCGGAGATCGTCCTCCCCGAAGAGGCCTCGGAGACGGGTGACCCGAACCGGGGATTGCGGCTGGTCCGCTCGCGTCTGGATGGGCGCGAGCTGCGGCTGAGCTTCGAAGGCCTGTCCGGCCGGACGTACGCGATCGAGGTCCTCAACGGCGAGCGCGTCGCCGATGTCTCCGGAGCGGTTTTCGACGGCCGGGCCCTTTCGGTCGCGTTCCCCTCGGGGAGCCGGGGATATGTCGGAGGGGAAGTGACGCTGAGGTTGAACTGAAAGAAAATCGGGGAGAAAGGGGCGGTCCCTTTCTCCCCGGATAGGCGCTTGCCGGCTCGGGGGGTTACTTCTTGACGGGGGCGGCGCCCGCCTTGGCCTGGTCGTAGCGGCGGACGATCTCGTCGGTGATGTCGATCGTCGGGTCGGCGGTGACGACCCCGCTCGAGGCCGTGTCGAGGACGAGCTCGAGGCCTCTCTCCTTGGACAGGGCCTCGATGATCGCGATCATCTCGAGGCGGATCTTCTGGATGAGGTTGGTCGAGAGCTGCTGCAGCTCCCGCGCGGCGTCCTCTTCGTAGCGCTTCCGCTCGGTCGTCTTCTTGTCGATGTCGGACTGGATGCCCATGAGGGCTTCGGTGTTCATCGTCAGACGTCCGGTGGCCAGCTTGTTCTCGAGAAGCCGGATGGAGTCGTCGAGCTTCTGGATGTCGGTCTTGACCTTGGCTTCGCGGTCCTGCAGCTGGGTGAGGGCCTTCTTGCCCTCGATGGAGGTCTCGAAAGCTCTCTGGGAGTTGATGATGGCGATCTTCCCGGCCTGTTGGGCGTACGACACGCCGGCGAGGGCCAGGACGAGAAGCAAGGCGAGCGGGGCTAGGGTCCGTGATCTGTTCATATCGGTGGCCTCCTTTGGTCCAAGCCTAAAAACTCATCCCGCGACGGAATGGATGCAATATCTTATCACGAACGGCCGATTTTTTTAAGTGTCTCGTCGACCCGCCCCAGGGCCTCGAGGAGATAGCCCTTGTCCGGGCCGTAGCCGAAGCGCAGGTAGCCTTCGGTTTCGAAATGGTCGCCCGGGACGACGAGAACGCTCCGCTCGCGGATCAGGCGCTCGACGAGATCGACCGAACCGATCTCGAGCGCGTAGCGGGCGAAGCAGATGGCCCCGGCCTGCGGGGGGCGGAAGCTGAAGAGGTCGCCGTGGGACTCGAGCCAGGCCGCGAGGACGGGGAGGTTGGCGTTGAGGATCCCGCGGGTCCTTTGGAGGATGCGGTCCCGCGTCCCCGGGGCCAGGGCGATCGAGGCCAGGCGGTCGCTCAGGGCCGAAGGTGAGATCGTCGTGTAGTCGTGATAGGGCCAGGTCCGCCTGACGACCTCCTCGGGCCCGACGATCCAGCCGACGCGCAATCCGGGAAGCCCGTAGGCCTTGGACAGGCCGTTGACGACGAGCGTCTTCTCCCACGTCCCCCA
Source organism: uncultured Eubacteriales bacterium (assembly GCA_964517245.1). Taxonomy (GTDB): domain Bacteria; phylum Acidobacteriota; class Aminicenantia; order Aminicenantales; family Saccharicenantaceae; genus RBG-16-66-30. The sequence goes on from CAZFBC010000009.1 coordinate 8,703, forward strand.
GAAGCTGGGGGTCCGGACGCCCGAGAGCTCGGCGCCCTGGTAGACCTCGTCGGCCAGGATCCAGGCCCCGACGCCCGCCGCCAGGTCGACGATCCCCTTCATCGCCTCCGGGTCGAGCACCGCCCCCGTCGGGTTGTTGGGATTGGTCAGGACGATGAGCTTCGTCCTCGGCGTCACGAGCCGCTTCATCTCGTCGAGGTCGGGCTGCCAGCCCAGGCTTTCGCGGAGCCGGAAAGGCTTGACCTCGGCCCCGAAGGCCCGGAGCAGGCCGCCCATCTGCATGTAGTTGGGCAGCTCGAAGAGCACCTCGTCGCCGGGCTCGATGAGGCTCCACATCAGGAGGAAGTTGGCCTCCGAGGATCCGGCCGTGGCCAGGATCTGCTCCAGGCCGACGCCGGGGTAGAGACGGGCGATGGCCTCCCGGAGTCCGGCGGTGCCGTTCGTCTGGGTGTAGCCGAGCTCGACCTCGGTCAGGGCCTCGAGCTCCCCGGGCGTCAGGAGCTCCTTGAGGTTGAGGGGATGGACGCCGCTCTCCGAGAGGTTGTACTCGACGACGTTCTCCCAGGTGGATTGCATGCGCTCCATTTTGAAGATGTCGATTTTCATGGCCATCCTTTCGCGGTTCCGATATCAGATCTCGACCTTGAAAACGCCCTTGAGGGCGAAGCCGAAGGCGACCGAAAGAACGAGATAGGCGACGAGCCAGTGGACGCGGAAGCCGAAGGCGGACAGGCTGCCGGCCCGGTAGAGGATTTCGACCGTGCGCACGGCCGTGCCGTCTGGCAACGGCGGCTCCCCGGGGTGGAGCAGGCGCTTGGCGAACGAGCCGCGCGAGGCGACGGCGGCAACCCGGGTCAGCGGCCGGCCGCCCACCGTCACGGACTTCTCGATCGTCCGTCCGCCGGTCCTCAGCCGCAGGCGGTGCGCCCCCCCGGCGACGGCCCTGATCCGCCAGACAACTTCGTGCTCGTCGGGGATGCGCACGGCCGGGGAGGTGATCTCGAGCCCGGGCGGCGCTTCGAGCTCAAGCCCGAGCCCGACCGGGTCGGCCGTTCGCTCGAGCCCGACCTTGACCAGCGTCTCCTCGCCAGGCTCGAGCGGCGCCCGGTCGTACCACAGGCTGAGCTGGGCCAGGACGAGGACGAGCGGCACGATCATGACGGCCAGCGGCTTGAGGTTGGCCGCCATGTAGGCCAGGTTGGCCTTCAGGATGGCCGCCTGGGCCCGGAGCGTGACGCGCAGGTTGTCCTTGTAGAGGCGCATCTCGAGCAGGTGGGCCTTGATCCGGTCCTTGGCCCGGCGGATGGCCGCCTGGTCGGACGTGAGCTTGTAGACCTCGAGCATCAGCAGGGCCGTGAGCAGCGAGACGGCCGCCATCCCGAACCAGGGGGAGACCCCCCGGAAGGGGAGGAGGACGGCCCCGACGATCCAGCCGACAACGAGGTTCGCGACGTGCATGGCGTTCAGCCGATGTAGCCCAGCCCCTTGAGCTTCTTCTTGATCTCTTCCTCGGAGTCCGCCTCCTCGATCTTGGCGATCTCCTTCTCCAGGCAGTGGGTGACGAACTCCTCGACCGACGAGTACCCCGACATTTCGGCGTACTTCCTGACCTTGCCGAGGAGGTCCTTGTCGATCTTGATCTTCGCGTCGGCCATGGCGGTCTCTCCTTTCGCGGTCCTCACTCGAGGACGTTCTCCCCGATCATCTCCTTGGGCTTGTCGACCCCGAAGGCCTTGAGGACCGCCGCGGTCAGGTCGTGGAGGGCCGGGGCCTCGGCCGTGAACTTCCGGTTGGCGAAGGCGATGCCGGGGAGGACGTCGGGCGCCGACATGTGGTCGCCGCTCCACTTCTGGGTGTTGTCTTCCAGGACGTCCCGCGGGAAACCGCCGAGGGGCGACTGCCACGAGATCCGGTAGCCCCGGTTGAAGCCGAGCACGATGTCCGGGGCCAGGTCCGTGTTGGCGCCGCGGTAGGTCTCCCTGGCGACGAAGGCCTTGAGGATGGGATGCTCGCCCGTCTTCGGATCGGTCAGGGTCTCGAGCTTGCGGGCGATCTCGTGGACGAGGTTGTCCTTGTCCGGCCCGGGCGCGACGACGCCGTCCCGCTCGCGCCCGGCTTCGTTGATGTAGAGGCTGTTGAGCCCGAGGCCGTAGGCCCGGGACTTCGACCAGTCCGTGTTGTCGAACAGCACCGACTCCTCCTGCTTCCACGGCCGTTGAAGCCGGTGGTAGCCGTTCTGGACGAGCCAGGTGTTGAGGTTGAAGCCGCGGCGGAAGGTGGCGAAGCCGTGGTCGGACATGACCAGCACGACGGTGTCCCTGTCGGCCTTGGTCAAGGCCAGGTCCAGGGCCCGGTCCATCTCGGCGTAGGTGCGGGCGATGACGTCGCCGAAGCGCCCGGCCAGCTTCTCGTCGTAGGCGGGATGGCCGGGGTCGGCCAGGCGCCAGAACATGTGCTGGCGCTGGTCGGCGTTCGAGAAATAGAAGAAGAGCAGCCCCTCGTCGAAGCGGCCGAGCTCGTACCCGAGCATGGCCATGCTCTCCTCGTAGACCATGGCGTCGAGCTCGAGGAACTCCGCCTCGTCGAGGACGCCGTTCTCGAGGGCGCTCGTGTCGGCCGGGAGGCCCTTGGTGAAGTAGGGACCGAAACGCCTCTCGAGCTCCCGGGCGTAGGACTCCGGCGTCGAGAGGGGCAGGGCCGGGTTGGCCGGGTCGATGTGGACCGGCGAGACGTAGAGCTTGAACTTGGGCCGGACCTCCTTGAGGTAGAAGAGGCACATGCCGTGCGCGCCCTGGGTCGGGATGAAGCCGAAGCGGACCCTTTTCCAGCCGCTCCACTCCTGCTCCTTGAGCACGAACTCGTTCGCCTGGATGCGGATCTTGGCCGCGGCGTTCTCCGGATCGATGAAGACCTGGAAGGGGACGACCGTCTCCGGCGCGTCCGTCCGGAAGCTGTTCGCCGGGCCGGGGAGCTCGGCCTCGACCCGGTTGCCGACGACATAGACCTCGTGGACCCGCCCTCCGCCGCCGGCCTCCTGGACGAGGGTCGCCGGGGTGTTCGTGTAGTAATTGAAGATGCCGTAGGAGCCCTTGATGTCGGGCGTGTTCATCCCGGCGAGCGTCCTCTGTTTCGACGCGGCGGGCGGGTAGTTCGTGGGCATCTTGAAGACCGTCGCGGGCACACCGGCTTCCTCGAGGACCTGCCAGAAGGTCCGGCCCTTGCGCAGGCTCCGGACCTGCCCGCTCGAGAGGGGGATGACCGTCTTGCCGAACCGGACGGTCTTGGCGGCGCCCGAGGTCTCGGTCGACGAGAAGACCGGGAAATAGGTCTTGGGATCGCGGTGGATGAAGTCGAAGATGGCGTGGCCGCCGGGGTCCATGCCGGTGATGAAGTTCGACCAGGCGACGGGGGTCTGCGGCGGCAGGCTGGTCCCGAGGGGCCGGAAGTCGCCGCCCTGGCGGAGGAGCTTCGCGAAGGCCGGGAGGCGCCCCTCGTCGATCCACCGTCTCGTCAGGACGGGGTCGAGGCCGTCGAGGCCGAGGACGATCATCTTCTTCGCGGCCCGGGCCCGGCCGTAGACCTTGGGGGTGAACCGGGCGGCGCCCGCGAGCCCGAGGGCCGCGGACGCGGCCGCGCCGGCCTTGAGGAAATCCCGGCGGCTGAGAGGCGTCCGGTCTTTCGCGCTCATGATGCTTTCCCCCGTTCCGCTCCGGCCGGCCCGGCGGCGTCGACGAGCGCCCGCCCGTCCATGTGGGCCGGGGGGGCGATGCCGAAGAGCTTCAGCGCGGTCGGCGCGATGTCCATGATCGACGGGCTCGCCGTCCTGAGCTTGAGGCTCGAGAAGAGGACGCCCGGGACGAGGGCCGGGTCGATGCAGTGGTCGCCGCTCCAGGCCTTGACGTTGTCCTCGATGACGACGCCGTCGACGACGCCCGTGACGCCGGCCCAGGAGGCCCGGTAGCCCTCGTTGTAGCCGATGATGAGGTCGGGCGCGTTCTCCCGGTAGGGCCCGGAGTAGACGGCGTCCCTGTCGTAGACGTTGGTGATGGCCGCGGGCCCGCCCGCGCCGTCCCTGATGGCCGTGAGCTTGCCGGCGAGCTCGGCCTTCAGGGCGGCCGCATCGGTGCCCGGGTCGACGGTCCCTCGGGCTTCGCGGCCCCGGAGGTTGAGATAGACGCCGCCGAGGCCGAGGGCGTAGGCCTTCGTCCTCGCCCAATCGACGTCCTTGAACCACTCGCCGCTCGTCTCCCGGCCATCGACGAGGGCCAGGTAGCCGTTCCGGCGGAGCCAGGAGTTGAGGTTGACGCCCCGCCGGAAGGACTTGAAGCCGTGGTCGGACATGACGAACAGGGCGTCCCGGGGGCCGAGACCGGCCGCCACGCGGCCGACGAGGCCGTCCATCCTCTTGTAGAGGTCCTCGATGACGGCGGCGCTCATCCGGGCCGGCGCGGCCTTGAGCGCCGGATGGGACTTGTCGAGGTAGCGGAAGAACATGTGCTGGATGCTGTCGGTCGTTTCGAAGACGATGGCCACCATCCCCCGCGGCGTCTTGGACAGGGCGTTCCAGAGCATGGCCTCCCACTCGGCGTGGTTGGCGTAGGTGAGCTCGAGGAAGGACCGCTCGTCGAGCGCCCCTTCGTTGAGGGCCCAGGTGTCGTTCGCCTCGCCCAGGGTGATGAACCGGCCGAGAAGCTTGGCCAGGTAGACGGAATAGATGAAGGGGTGGGAGATCGGCAGGGCCGGCTTGTCGGGGTCGATGTTGAGGGGCGTCACGTACATCTCGAACTTGGGGTCGAGCGCGGCGATGCGGAAGCGGCAGATGCCGCGGACCTTCGCGCCCAGCCCGGCCTTGAAGACGATCGGCACCCAGGGGCTGAAGGTCTTCTCCGCGAGGAAGAACTTCTTCGCGCCCTCGATCTCGAGCCAAGCCCCGCCGGCCTGGCGGTCGATGGTGACGGCGAGGGCCAGGCTCATCTCCTCGGGCCTGGCCAGCATCGTGTTCTCCGGGCCCGATATCGCGGTCAGGATGCGCGTCCCTTCGCGACGGACCAGCACGGCGACGCCGCCTTCGTGGCGGCCGACCTTCGTCTCGTCCTCGGTGAAGAAGGCGAAGGTCCCCTGGCTGCCCTTGAGGTCGGGGGCGCACATGCCCGAGAGGAGGTGGCCCTTGAACTTCTCGGGCGGGAAGGTGATGGGCACTCTCAGGACGGTCGCGGCGATGCCCTTCTCGCCGAGGATCTTCCAGAAGGGCACGCTCTTGCGCAGGCCCCGGATCTCCGGCTTGGAGAGGGGGACGAGGTATTTCCCCAGGGCGAGGGTGCGCTTGGGCCGGCCGATACGGGCCGAGGACAGGTCGGGGAGATAGGTCCGGGGGTCGCGGCTGAGGAAGTCGAAGATGTTGTGTTTGGAAGGCTCCGAGCCGGTCATGAACGAGGACCAGGCCACGGGCGAGATGGCCGGCGTCGTCGTCCTCAGTCGGGCGTAGGTCCCTTCCTTCTTCAGCCGGGCCAGATGGGGGAGCTTCCCTTCGGCCATGTACTTCTCGGCCAGGGTCGGTTCCATGCCGTCGAGGCCGAGGATGATCAGGCGGTCGACGGCCCCCTTCCCGTAGGCCCGGCCGCCCCGGAAGGCCTTCCAGAGAAATCGGAAGGGCCAGGAGAGGAGGGAGAGCAGGGCCAGGACGAACGTCAGGAAGAGGACGAGGAAGGAGGAGAGGAAGGCGAAGCCCGCCCCGGGCCCGATATAGGCCGCGAGGGGAGAGGCGAGGAGAAGAAGGGCTCCCGCTGCGAAGACCAGGCCTTTCCGCATCATCAGAAGTTCTTCAGAATGGCCGGGGCCGCGTCGGCGATCCGGAGATCGTCCCCGAGGTCGTCCACGGACCAGAGAAAGGCGTCGTCCCAGGTGTGCATGCCCTGGAGGCCGGAGCGGCCGAAGACGGCCTTTTTCCGGACCGAGCCTTTCATGTCGAAGCCCGGCTCGCCGACGACGATGAGGTCCGGCCCCTTGCCGGCATGGGGCCCGGAGTAGACGTCCTCGGCGAAGAAGACCTTCCGGACGACCCGGCGGCCCTGATACTCGAGCTTCGCGAGCTTTCCGGCGATCTCCTGCCGGAGGGCCCGGCGGGCCGACCGCTCGACGGACCCCTTGGGGAACCTGTTCTTCAAATGGATGTAGATCCGGTTGGGGTCGAGGGCGAAGGCCTTCGTCCGGCCGTGGATGTCCCCGAGCCCCGACGGGTCGGGCTTGAGGAAGCGCAGGTACCCGTTGGCCTCGAGCCAGGCGTTGAGGTAGACCTCCTGGACGATGCCCGTGAAGCCGTGGTCGGACAGGATGTAGAACCCGGCGTAGGTGTTGGTCAGCTTGTGGTACGCGGCCGCGATCTTGCCGATCAGCCGGTCGATGTGCCGGTAAAAATCGAGGAACCTCTCGTGGGACGGGTGGCAGGGGTTCTCGTAGGCGCTCCAGAGGAAATGGTGGAGGCGGTCGGTCCCGGTGATGACGAACTCGAAGTAGTCCCAGTCCTCTTCCCAGAAGAAGTTCAAGGCCTTCTGCCGCCCCGTCATGGTCTTGTGGAGCTCCTGCCAGAGGACCTCCGGGCTTTCCCGGGACTTGAGGATGTCGACATCGATCTGGTAGCCCATCTGCTCGAGCGCGGCGAGATAGGTCATCGGCCAGACCGCCCGGGCCAGCTCGAGGGCGACGAATCCGGAGACGAGGACGCCGTTGATCTTGCGGGCGGGGTAGGTCGAGGGCTGGTTGAGGACGATGCTCCGCTTGCCCTTGGCCCCGAGGCGGTCCCACAGGGTGGGGGCCTTGACGTCGAGATAGTTGGGGAAGCGGATGTCGTAGGAGTGCGGCTTGAAGTCGGTGAAGCCGAAGATGCCGTGGGTCCCCGCGTCGGCGCCGGTCATGAAATCCGTCCAGGAGACCGCCGAGATCTCCGGCAGGCTGGCCTTCATCTGGTGGATCTTGCCGATGTCCATGAGCCGGGCCATGGTCGACATGACGCCCCGGCGGGCCAGCTCGACGATCATGCCGTGGGGAACGCCGTCGAGGCCCACGACGCAGGCCCGGCCGGTCTTTCCGGCTTTCTTCCGGACGGCCGCGCTCATGCCTTGACCGTCCCGGCGGCCTTGAGGACGTGGGCGAGAAACACGGGCTCGGGCACCGCTCCCTCGAAGACCTCGGTCTCGTTGACCACCGTCTTGGGGACGCCGAAAACGGCGTATCTCTGGGCGAGATGGGGGAACTCCGTCGCTTCGACCATCTCGGCCCGGACCCGCGGGGATTCGACGGCCATCTGATGAGCCAGGCGGACCGCCAAGGTGCAGTAGGGGCAGGTCGGGGTGACGAAGACCTGGATGCGGACGTCCCGGTCGATCGCCCGGAGCGCGTCCTTCGTCTCGGGAGCCAGGCCCGTGGCGCCCTTCGACGCGTCGACGATGGCCTCGATGAGGCTGGTGTACTCGTAGCCCGAGGGGATGCCGTAGAACCTGACGCCCGTTCCGGCCCGTCCTGCGACCACCGTGGCCGGGATCTTGTCGACCCCGAGCTCGGCGGCCATGTCCCTGTCCGCCTCGAAATCGTGGACGGCCAGGCCGACCTTGTCCGAAAGGGAGGCGACCTCCTCGAGAAGCTGGCGGGTCTCCCGGCAGTACATGCACTCGATGGCCGGGACCGACGACGGGAGGGTGATGAGCCGGGGCTCCTGGGTGAAGAGATGGAGCGTGACCTCGTCGGCGAGATCGGTCTCGAGCTTCTTGCGCGTGAACTCGCGAACGTCCTTGTTCAGAAGCTCCATGGGGCCCCTCCAGACGGGTTTGACAGGTCATTTTACCCCAAGCCCGGCCCCCGGTCAATCCGCCCATTTGACTTTGCCCTGTCGAGGGAGTTAAATGAGGGGTCGAAAAACGAGGCCCCATGACAGGAATGGACAGGCTCCGCGACCGTCTGGTCAAGGAATACAGGAAAAAAACGGCCAAGAGCCGGGCGGTCTTCCGCCGGGCCCAGGCCGTCATGATCGAGGGCGGCAGCCACTCGATCCGGCTGTGGCGGCCCTACCCCTTTTTCGCCGCCGCGGCCGAGGGGCCCCGGGTCAGGGACGTCGACGGCAACTCCTACATCGACTACTGGCAGGGCCACTACGCCAACATCCTCGGCCACAACCCGCCGCTCATCCGGCGCAAGATCGGGGCCTGCCTCGACCGCGGCGCCCTCCACACGGGCTTCGAGGCCGGCCACCAGATCGAGCTGGCCGAGACGCTCGTCCGCTCTCTCGGGGGCGGGGACGCCAAGGTCCGCTTCACGACCTCGGGGACCCTGGCCACCATGTACGCCGTCATGCTGGCCCAGGGCCTGACCGGGCGCGACCTCGTCCTGAAGGTCGGCGGCGGCTGGCACGGCGCCTCGCCCTACCTCCTGAAGGGCGTCAAGTTCCACGCCGGGGAGGGTTTCGAGGGCCGGGAGTCGGCCGGCCTGGCCGACGCCATCGTCAAGCGGACGCTCGTCACCCGGTATGACGACGGCGACGACCTCAGGCGCATCGTCGAAAGGCACGGCGACCGCATCGCCTGCTTCATCGTCGAGCCCTTCCTCGGGGTTGGCGGCTTCCTGCCGGCCTCCAGGGAGTATCTCGAGCTGGCCAGGAGCCTGACGGCGAAGCACGGCATCCTGCTCGTCTTCGACGAGATCATCTCGGGCTTCCGCTTCTGCCCGGCCGGCCTCCAGACGCTCTACGGCGTCCGGCCCGACCTCACCGCCCTAGGCAAGATCATCGGGGGCGGGCACGCGGTCTCGGCCGTCGTGGGCCCCCGGGAGGTCATGGAAGGCTGCGAGCGCGGCCGCGGCGGCGCCGGGCGGGTCTTCTTCGAGGGCGGGACGTTCTCGGCCCACGCGGAATACATGAAGGCCGGGCTGATCATGCTCGACCGGCTGGTCACGGGGGCTCCCGCGATCTATACCAAGCTCGCCCGGGCCGGGGAGAGGCTCCGGCGGGGCGTCGAAAGGGCCTTCGCCGAGGCCGGCGTGCCCGCCCGCACGACGGGCGACGGGAACGATGTCGTCCCCGGCAGCTCGCTCTTCATGGTCCACTTCCCGCGGGGCGGAGACGTCTCCTGCCGCCGCCCCGAGGACATCCACGACGACCGGCGCTCCGACCAGGCGCTCCGCGAGGAGATCCTCAAGCTCGCCCTCCTCGTCAACGGGGTCAACGTCGTCCACGGCGGCGGGGCCGTCTCGGCCGTCCACGGCGAACGGGAGATCGAGGAGACGGTCGCCGCCTACGGGGAGGCGGCCAGGCTGATCAAGAGATACCTCTACTGAGCCTCGAGCTCGAACCTGTAGGCCCCGCTCCCGGTCCTGAAGACGACGTGTTTCCCGTCGCCGCCGGCGAGCGTCACTTCGGGCGCGGACCCGACGGCCTGTCCCGCCTTCCAGACGACCCGACCCGACTCGAGGATGCCGGCCCCCGGCCAGAGCAGGGGGACATGGACCTCGCCGGTCGTGCCGGCGGGCAGCTCGACGTCGAGCGAGAACGCCCCTTCGGCCTTTTTCCAGGACGCCCCGACCTTTCCGGCGACCGTTTCGAGGGAGGCCTCGACGAACGAGAGGTCGCCGAGGACGTGGGGGCGGACCCGGACGGCCTTCCAGCCCGGAAGAAGAGGGGAGAGTCCGGCCAGGACCCGGTAGAACCAGGCGTCGACGCTGCCGAGCATGATGTGGTTCTGCGAGTTCATGGCGTGGCCGGTCAGCTTCTCCCAGCGCTCCCAGAGGGTCGTCGCGCCCTCGGCGATCATGTAGCCCCAGCCGGGGTAGCTCTTCTGCGTCGCCATGCGCCAGGCGACGTCGGCGTGCCCGTTCTCGGTGAGGACGTCGAGGATGTAGCGCGTGCCCAGGATGCCGGTGTCGACGTGATAATCCTGTAAGGGGGCGACGCTCCGGAGCAGGCTCGCGAGAACGCGGTCCTTTCGGTCGGCCGGGACCATGCCCAGGTAGAGGGGCAGGGCGTTGACGGTCTGGTTGGGGTGGTTGTCGACCGGGCTGACGCGGACCGCGGCGTACTGGGCGTCGCCGAGGTAGGTCTCGTTGAACGCGGCCTTGATGGACTCGGCGAGACGGGCGTAGTCCCGGGCGTCCGCCTCGCGGCCGAGGACGGCGGCCAGGCGGGCGACGACGAGGACGTCGTGATAGTAATACCAGGTCGAGGTCAGGTCCACGGGGGCCTTCTTGGGGACGACGCTCCCGGGCGGGCACCAGTCGCCGTACTTGCCGAGCGCGCGGACGATGCCGCGGTCGGCGTTCCGGCCCAGGTATTCGATGTATCTCTTCAAGGCGGCGTAATGGGCGGCGACGGCGCGGCGGTCGCCGTAGTGGTCCCAGAGGAGGGCGACGAGCGTCGCGTAGGCCGAGCTCCAGGCCGGGTCGGCCGGGTAGAAGCGCGGGAGGTACGGCGGGACGACGTCGGGGAGGCTGCCGTCCTCCTTCTGGGCCAGCCGGATGTCGTCGAGGAACTTGGCGTAGAAGGCCGCCATGTCGAAATTGTAGACGGCCTCCTCGGCCGAGAGGTGGGCGTCGCCGAGCCAGCCGTGGCGCTCGTCGCGCTGGGGGCAGTCGGTGGGGATGCTCATCAGGTTCGAGAGCTGGCCCCAGACGACGTTCCGGTGGATGGCGTCGACGAGCGCGTTCGAGGAGCGGAAAGCGCCCGCCCTGCCGACGTCGGAGTGGACGAAGGCGCCCTCGAGGGCGTCGGGACCGGGCGTCCCCGGGAAGCCGGTCATCTCGACGTAGCGGAAGCCGTGGTAGGTGAAGCGCGGCTCGTAGACCTCGGGGCCCCCGCCGCGCAGGACGTAGACGTCCGTGGCCTCGGCGTTCTCGTTGGGCCCGACGTTGAGGGTCCCGTCGTCGTGGAGGAGCTCGGCGTGGCGGAGCCGGACCTCGGCGCCCGCCGGGCCCTCGACCTTCAGCCGGACCCAGCCCGTGAAGTTCTGCCCGAAATCGTAGATGAAGGCCCCCGACGGGAGGCGGTCGACCGATTTCGGCGCCAGCCTCTCGGTCACCCGGACGGGGGGCATAGCCTGGGAGACGAGGGGGTAGCCGGCGGCCGTCGCCGCCTTGTCCCAGGCCCCGTCGTCGAAACCCGGCCGGTCCCAACCGTCGATGTCGACGCGGGCGTCGTAGCGCTCGCCGTAGTAGATGCCGTTCTCCTGGAGAGGGCCGGGCGACGTCCGCCAGCTCCCGTCGGAGAGAAGGACGTCCCTCTCGCCGCTCTCGTACTCGACCTCGATCCGGCAGGTCATCCGGGGCGCCTCGTAGCCGTAGCTCCGGGTGTGGCGGCCGTTGCCGAGGATGACGCCGACGGCGTTCCTGTCGCGGACCAGGGCGGTCACGTCGTGGGAGGCGTAGAGGGCCTTCTTCCTGTAGTCCGTCCAGCCGGGGTCGAGGACGCTCGAGCCGACCTTGTCCCCGTTCAGCCGGAGCTCGTAGTGCCCGAGCCCGGAGATGAAGACGACGGCCAGGACGACCCGCTCCTTGAGGCGGAACTCCCGCCTGACGTAGACGGCGCAGGCCTGGGTGTCGTCCTCGCCCTGGTGGCCGAGGAGCAGGGTCCCCTTGGAGCGGAACTCCCGGACCGCGCGGGCGGCGATCCAGCGGGGCTTCCAGTCGCCCTCGCGGAGGAAACCCGTGACGAACGAGGCCGGCTCGCTCCACGGGCTTTCACCGCCCTCGCGGTCCCACCAGCGGACCATCCAGTGGTAGCGCGCGCAGCTCCGGAGCGGCTCGCCCGCGTACTCGAGACCGGGCGTCCCTTCCGGGCCGATCCGGCCCGTGTCCCAGAAGTCGCCGACTCCGTTCCGGAGCAGCTCCGGGGCGGAGGAGACGAGCACTTGGCAGCCCGTGGGACGGTCGCCCCGGACCGGGCTGTGGACGAGCCAGGACAGGCGCGGCGAAGCCGTGGCGACGCCGACCGGCGCGTCGAGATATTCGCAGCGGAGCCGGAAGGGCGGGGCTGGGGGCATGGCGATCCTCTCTTCTTTGGCGGCGTCGCGTCAGCGCCGGCTGAGGACCCGGCGCTCGTAGGCCTCGACCTCGCGGACCCACTCGTCGGCCGGGGGCACGCCGGCGCGGAGGCAGTGCTCGTCCCAAACGGCGCCGAACGGCAGGGCCTTGAGCTCCTCGAGCAGCGACAGGCGCTCGAGCGTCCGCGGGGCCGGGTCGAGCTCCCGGAGCCTGTCCCGGGGCTCGAGCAGGGCGAGGAGCAGCGCCTTGAGCGTCGACCGGGCGCCCAGGACCCAGGCGCCGATGCGGTTGAGGCTGGCGTCGAAGTAGTCGAGGGCGATGTGGATGCGGTCGAGGGCCTGGCTGCGAACGATCTCGGCGGCCAGCTCCCGGACCTCGTCGTTGAGCAGCACGACGTGGTCGCTGTCCCAGCGGACGCCGCGGCTGACGTGGAGGAGGATCTCGCCGGTGAAGGGCAGGACGGCCGAGATCTTGTCGGCCACGGACTCGGTCGGGTGGAAGTGGCCGAGGTCGAGGCAGACGAGCTTCTTGCGGGTCAGGGCGTAGCCCAGGTAGAACTCGTGCGAGCCGACGACGAAGGACTCGCTGCCGATCCCGAAGAGCTTGCTCTCGAGCGAGTCCTTCATCTGCTGGGGGCTGTACTCGACGGCGAAGATCTCGTCGAGCGATTTCGTGAGCGCGGCCCTCGCCCCCCAACGGTCGGTCGGGACGTCCTTCGACCCGTCGGGGATCCAGAGGTTGTGGAGGCATGGGGCCTGCTGTTCCCGGCCGATGGAGGCGGCGATCCTGCGGCAGCACTTGACGTGGTCGACCCAGAACTTGCGGATGCCGTTCTCGCGGCTGCTCAGGGTGAAGCCGGCAGCGGCCTTGGGGTGGGCGAAGCAGGTGGCGTTGAAATCGAGCTTCAGGCCCCGGTGGCGGGCCCATTCCTCCCAGCCGCGGAAGTGGGCCGGCTCGATGGCGTCGCGGTCGACCGGCCTATCTCCGAATTCGCCGTACATGGCGTGGAGATTGACCCTGTGGCGGCCGGGGATCTGGGCCAGGGCCTGTTCGAGGTCGGCCCGGAGCTCGTCGGCGCTGCGGGCCTTGCCGGGCGTGGCGCCCGTGACCTGGAGCCCGCTGCCCGCCAGGCCCCCGGCCTGGAGCTCGAAGCCGCCGACGTCGTCGCCCTGCCAGCATTGGAGCGACAGGGGGACGGCCCGCAGCCTCTCCAGCGCCTTCTCGGTGTCGACGCCCAGCGCGGCATAGCGGTCCCTGGCCGCAAAATAGGACTTTTCGATGGCCGCCGCTTCCATTCTCAACCCTCTCCGAAGGAACGCCATGGTTATATGCTTCCTCCCCCCGGCCTGTCAAGCCCCGAGGATGGCCCTGAAACGGGCGTAGGCCTCTTCCCAACCCTCCCGGGTCCCGCCCGGCTCGTAGGTCCGGAGCTCGAAGGAGTCCCGGATGATCGCCCTGATCCCGGCTGGCGAGGCGACGCGGCCCATGGCCATGGCCTGGACGAGGATGTTGCCCACGGCCGTGGCCTCGGCGGGCCCGGCGACGACCGGAAGACCGGTCGCCTCGGCCGTGAACCGGCACAGGAGGGCGTTGCGGGAGCCGCCGCCGATGACGTGGATCCTCTCGACCGGGCGGCCGCGAACGAGCCGGAGCTGGTCGATGACGTGACGGTACTTGAGGGCCAGACTTTCGAAAAGGGAGCGGACGAGGGCGGCCCTGGACGCCGGGGGCTTCTGGCCCGTCGCCCGGCAGTAGGCCGCGACGGCCTCGGGCATGTCCGGCGGGTTGAGGAAGCCGGGATGGTCCGGGTCGACGAGAGCCGCGAAGGGCGGGGCCTCGGCGGCGGCGCGGGCGAGCTCCTCGTAGGTCGGGGCGGCCTCTCCGCCCCAGGCCTTGCGGCAGCCCTGGACGAGCCAGAGGCCGGTGACGTTCTTGAGGAACCGGACCGTCCCGCCGACGCCGCCCTCGTTGGTGAAATTGGCGGCCAGCGACTGCGGCGACAGGATCGGGGCCGTCTCCTCGACGCCGACGAGAGACCAGGTCCCCGACGAGATGTAGGCCCAGTCGCGGCCCTCGGCGGGGACGGCGGCGACGGCGGCGGCCGTGTCGTGGCCGGCCGTGGCGACGACAGGCACGTCCCGGTACCCTGTCCGGTCCGCGACGTCGTCCGCGAGGTTCCCGAGGACCGTCCCCGGGTCGACGATCGGCTGGAGGAGCCTCTTCGACAGGCCCATGGCCTGGAAAAGGCCGGGGATCCAGGCCCTCGTCCTCGGGTCCAGCATCTGGGACGTCGAGGCGATGGTGTGCTCCGCGGCCTTCCTCCCGGTGAGGAGGTAGTTGAAGAGGTCGGGCATGAAGAGGAGGTCCGCGGCGGCGTCGAGCAACGGCGACCTGTCGCGGACCATGGCGTAGACCTGGAAGAGGGTGTTGAACGGCATGAACTGGATGCCGGTCGCCTCGTAGAGGGCCTCCCGCGGCACGAGCTTGAGGTAGTCCTCCATGGCCCCGGCGTTCCGGTGGTCGCGGTAGCAGAACGGAAGGCCGAGCAGGCCGCCGTCCCGGTCGAGCAGGCCGAAATCGACGCCCCAGGTGTCGACGCCGAGGCTCGCCGGCCTGGCCCCCATGGCGCCCGCCGCCTCGCGCATGGCCGCCTTCATCTCGGCGAGCAGGGCGTGGACGTTCCAGTGGATGTGCCCGTTGAGGGGGAGGGGCGTGTTGGGGAAGCGGCGGACCTCGTGGACGGAGAGCCGGCCTCCGTGGAGCTTCCCCAGGACGGCCCGGCCGCTCTCGGCCCCGAGGTCGAAGGCCAGGAAATGGGACGGTCCGTTCGTCGTCGGCATCGGCGTCGCGCTCGAGACCTTTTTATATGCGGAACGGAGGACGTTTTCAAGCCCGGTTTTGAAAAGCGCCCCGAATCTTCTACAATAGCGGGCGGACATCAGCCAAACTCCGGTCGAGGACACATGCCGCTCGAAGACAAGCTCAAACTGCTCCGGCGCGAAAGGGAGGCCCGGGCCGCCCGGCCCCGCGGCGTCGAGACGGCCTGGGAGAAGATCGACGGCGAGGCCGGCCTGACGGTCAAGCAGAAGCTCGAGCGCCTCATCTCCCTGACCGACAGGGGCCGCGGCTTGGCCGCACGGCCGGAAGCGCCGCCGGTCGAAAAAAAGCGCCGCGAGCCCGTCCAGATCTTCGAGAACGCCTACGCGCTCGGCGCGAGCTACGGGCAGATCCCCATCTCCATGGGCCTCCAGATCCCGGCCGACCTCCTCGGCTTCCTCAGCCGCGACGCCTCGTTCGACGGCCTCGACCTCTCGTCGGCCGTGTTCCTCGACCTCGAGACGACCGGCCTGGCCGGCGGGACGGGCACGGTCCCGTTCCTCGTCGGCCTGGCCTACTACCGCGACGACCGGTTCAAGGTCACCCAGTTCTTCCTCGACGAGATGGCCGAGGAGGGCCGCCTCGTGGGCGAGCTCGACCGGTTCGTCCGGGACATGGGGTTCAAGTCGATCGTCTCCTACAACGGCAAGGCCTTCGACCTGCCCCTCGTCGAGACCCGCTTCGCCATGCACCGGACGCCCTGCCCGCTCCGGGGCCTGCCGCACCTCGACTTCCTCTTCTCGGCCCGGAGCCTGTGGAAGCACAAGTACGACAGCTGCAAGCTCTTCGACCTGGCCCAGCGGATCGTCCAGGCCGAGCGGTCCGAGGACATCCCGGGCGGGGAGATCCCCCTGCGCTATTTCCAGTACATCCGGAGCGGCGATTTCTCGCTCATCGACCCCATCCTCTACCACAACCAGGAGGACCTGCTGTCGCTCCTCGGCGTCGTCGTGGCCGGGGCGGTCCTGGTCGACCGCAACCGCGAGGCCGCGGCGAGGGGCGAGAGCGACGCCATGGACCTTTTCGGCGTGGCCCGGCTCTTCGAAAAGGCCGGCGACATGACGACGACGACGGCCCTCCTCGAACAGGCCCTGGCCGGGGGCCTGACGGCCGAGGTCTCCTACCAGGCCCGGAAGAAGCTCTCCGGTCATTTCAAGAGGAACAAGGACTGGGACAAGGCTCTGGGCTTCTGGCGGGAGATGGCCGCCGGGGACGAGTGCGAATGTTTCCGCGAGCTGGCCATGTATTACGAGCACAAGGCCAAGGACTACGGCGAGGCCGTCCGCTACGCGACCGAAGGATTGGCCGTGTCCAAAGGTCGGGCGGCGGCAGCGGCGGAGAAGGACTTCGAGAAGCGCATCGCCCGCCTTCGGGAGAAAATGGCCAGGGAGGGGCCCGGCGGACGATGAGGGCCATGGTGCTCGGCGCCTTCGGGCCGGCGGCCGGGGACCCGCTCGAGATGAGGGACGTGCCGGTCCCCGAAGCGGGCCCGGAGGACATCCTGATCAGGGTGCGCTGCTGCGGGGTCTGTCACACGGACCTCCACGCGGTCGAGGGCGAGCTAAGGGAGACGAAGCTCCCCCTCGTTCCCGGTCACGAAGTCGTGGGCGTCGTCGAGAGGGCGGGGGAGAGGGCCGGACGGTTCGAGGTCGGCCAACGGGTCGGCGCGGCCTGGCTGAGGTCGTCGTGCGGGACCTGCCGGTTCTGCCGGAGCGGCCGCGAGAACCTCTGCGAGTCGGCCCGCTTCAACGGCTGCCACGCCGACGGCGGATACGCGGAATACATGGCCGTCCCGGAGAAATTCGCTTACGCCGTCCCGGCGGCGTTCGCGGACGAGGAGGCCGCCCCGCTCCTCTGCGCCGGGATCATCGGCTACCGCTCCCTGCGCCTCAGCGGGATCGGGCCGGGCGGCACGCTGGGGCTCTACGGGTTCGGCGCCTCGGCCCACATCGCCCTCCAGATCGCGAGGTTTTGGGGCTGCCGGGTCTTCGTCTTCACGAGGAGCGAGGCCCACCGGGCCATGGCGCTGGAGCTCGGCGCGGAGTGGGCCGGGTCGGCCAAGGACGATCCGCCCTCGAAGCTCGACGGCGCGGTGATCTTCGCCCCCGTCGGGGCGCTCTATCTCGACGCCCTCAGGGCCCTCGATAGGGGCGGGACGGCCGCGTCGGCCGGAATCCACATGTCGCCCGTCCCGGAGATCGATTACGACGGGCTCCTCTACCACGAGCGGAAGATGCTCAGCGTCGCCAACGCCACGAGGCGGGACGGCGA
>CAZFBC010000009.1:25965-28757 GCA_964517245.1 uncultured Eubacteriales bacterium
CCGCTTTTACGCTATATTATCCCCGCTTTTCCTTCCTGCGCGCCCGTAGCTCAGTTGGATAGAGCGTCTGACTACGAATCAGCAGGTCGGGTGTTCGAGTCACCCCGGGCGCGCTTCCCTTTTTTCCCAAGAAATCCCATAATGTCAGCGACTCTCGAACAAGGAGGGTGAGATGACAGCTTTCCTGGGCAGGCCGTCGGTTACGGGGATTCGCTGGATCGCACGGATCCTGGGCACCCTTCTCGGCCTCTTATTGCTCGTCGAGTTCATCGAGTGGCTCACGGGGACCAGGCCGCCGGCCACGCCGCGCGACTATCTGCTCGCCGTCGGATGGCTCCTGATCATTGTTGGTTTCGTCGTCGGCTGGTTCAAGGAGCTCGCGGCGTCCCTTCTTGTCCTGGGCGGAACCGCGCTCGTTTCCGCTATCAGGCTCCTGCCCCCTGGCGGGGAATGGCCTTGGCCGATCTTCATCGTGACGGCCATTCTCAGCTTGCTTTTTCTTTACGTCTACTTGGCGCGCAAAAAATCAAGTTAACCTTCGCGGCCGGCTCGTTTCCGAAAATCAGCAGGTCGGGTGTTCGAGTCACCTCGGACGCGCTTCTCTTATCCCTCGAGAAAATCAGCCAATTAGGGCTGATCTCTGTCCCGTCCTGTTGTCAATCAGAATCCCCCAAAATCGGCATATTTCAACCTAATAGTGGACATTTTAGTGGACACTTGGATTTCGAGATTGACAAGCCTGAACACGCCAGTTAAGGTGAAAGAAAAGTCAGCGAATGAGAAAAGAATGCGAAAGCGATGGCTCGTAATCATCGTCTGCATTTTGCTTGTAGATGTTGGACTTCTTGGGCAAGCTAAAAAGCCTCGATTCGTCGATGGCAATGGGTGGCAGGGCCTTGGGGATTCTCAGGAAGCCCTGAAAGAGAAGATCGCATTTATTAACGGACTTCAGCAGGGAAGTCATGCTATTGCATTTTATATGGCGACGAGGGCTTCAAAGGCCTCAAAATCAATAAGCCAAAGTCTCTACCTGGCCGTAAATGAGAACATTCAAGACTTTGATCTTACTGGAACTCCCTACGACCAGATAGTAAAAGGCGTAGGCCAACTCTATAAAGACGATGCTAACAAAAGTATTCCGGTATTCGCCATTGCCAATCTCGTAAACAAACGCATCCGCGGGTTGGTGACAGAGGAAGAGGTGTCTGAGGAACTTTCATGGCTTCGTTCCCGGAAGTGGATTCCAGATTAGGCCGATATGATCTTCAACTCTAGGTCTAGGGTAGCTTCCGAAAAGCGGAATCCCAACCGCTAGGCGTTGAATAGTTCTTCACCAGTCCAAGGGGTGGGCCCCAGGCAGATCACTTCGCAGAGGCGAGCAGAGACGGGAAAAAAGGAATTGCATCGGCGGAGCCAGTCCTGTTAGGATAAGAAGGGGTGAAGTTGGAGAAAGAATGTCCGCTGTTCCCAATGGAGAAATCTGAATGATAAGAAATATGTCGATTTTCTGTTTGCTGGTTCTGTCGGCAACTTGCTTACTGTCACAACAAAGCGATTTTCCCAAGCTGACCGGACCGTATCTCGGCTAGAAGCCGCCGGGAATGACACCGGAGATCTTCGCGCCGGGGATCATTTCAATGGGGTACTTCGAGAGAAGCGTTGTCTTTTCACCCGAACAGGATGAGTTATTTTTTTGTTCTAAGATGCCTTGGATTTACGACAGTACTTCTCCGGATGAAACAGAATAATTGAGTGTGGAACCAGCCTGAAATGGCTTTCTTTTCGGGCATTCCGGAATATTCCGACGATTGCCTGTTTTTCACATATGATTGAAGTAAGGTCGGCGCCATCGGGCGAGAAACGGGGTGCGGGTCATGGGAGCGCCCCTATTACTCAAGGGCTGGCACATCAATCAGGAGCGTATCACGGACGGCTAAACGGCAGGAGAGTTAGAGGTCCGTTTTTCTACGAAGCTCACGGGCCGGTCGTCCCCGCGAAACATCTTGATGTCGCCCTGGAAAAAGCTCCCTTCGGCGATGGCGATCTTTGCGGCCTTGATGTTGCCGACCATCCGGCTCTCGGGGCCGAGTTCGACTTGTCCCGCCGCCTCGATATGGCCTTCAAGCGCTCCGTTGACGACGACGTCCGCGGCCGTAATATTGCCCTGAAACCCTCCGCTCTTCTCGATCTTCGCCCGGCCTCGGCTTTCGATATCCCCTTCCACGGACCCCATGATTCGGATACCGTGGGCGCTGTGGAGGTTCCCTTGGAGCGTTGTTTCCTGGGCGATTACCGATTCGATGGCCCCGGCCCTGTCATCGACGCGCCTCTGGTGGCTGTCCCGTGTGAACATGATCCTATCCTTTTACGACAGACGTGGCGAAGACACCTGCTCCCTCAGGATAGACAGAATACCAGGCCTCGTCAACTTTCTCCCGCCTGCGCATTGGCGCGCTTCTCATTTCCCCCCATACTTTCAAGAAGATCGAAGGACCGGTGGCGTTGCCGACGCGCCTTCATTTCGCGTGTGTTCGCCCCTCTTTGCCTGTATTTGCGCTTCTGGCGGGATAAATGTGGGACAAGCTTGACATCGCGCCTGATCGAGAAGACGATAATCGTGAAAAACGGGAATTTCTAATCGCAAAATCAACAAGGAGAAAGGATCGATGGTCTACAAAAGACTTATGATTTCGATTTTGCTTGTTCTATTCCCGATGGTCAAAACATTTCCTGATGTGGTCAATAAGGATAAGCCACAGCATGGGGAATGGGATTTCAAGCTCGAGAAGGTT